>JBBRJC010000007.1:0-19580 GCA_038220135.1 Bryobacterales bacterium
GCGGCTACTTCGGCTTCTTCAGGTAGTTCGATTTCGCCGTCGAGTTCGGGAAGTTCGTCTTCATCCTCGTCGTCATCGGAGCGGGGCTTGCCGAGAAGTTCTTCAAGCAGGGCTGCCTGCTTCAATTCCTTTTTGGTTGGCGGGGCTATTTCGTGACGATAGTCGTGATCGTTATAGCAGGAGCAACAACGCATCTTCGCTGGTTGCTCATCGGTGAGAGAAACAATGTTGTGATTGGTGATTCGCTTGCACTTAATGCAGTAATCATCAATTGTGTCGCCTAGACGATACTCTCGCATAATAAACGCTGATTATAGCAAAACGTGGTGGGGGGTGATAGGCTCTTGCGAGGCTATTTTCGTCATCAGATACCTGCCCGAAACGACGCAATCGCCTCCGACGTCCGCAGGTAGCGGTTGTAAATCCTCAGCCTCCGCACCACGCCCGCTGCAATTCGCAAATCTGCCGCACCAACAGGGGTCCGCAGATTCGAACCAAATCGTCCCCAACCGAACTGCCGGGCCTCGCCCCCGTCATTAAACATTCCATCAATGATGAACGAAATAATCTTAGGCCCACCGTCCACAATCACGGCCACATGCTGCAGTTTTCCAGCTTGCAACGTGCCCGGGTCCGATGCCCAGCGGCTTTCGGAACGGCCATCGTTCATGATCAATTCCAGCGCATTTCCGGGCACTGTAACCAGCGCAAAACCCTTGCCATCCACCGTCCGGTTGTCCAACAAAACTTGCCCCGGCGTCAGCGATTCCAACTGCAACCACAGGTCAAGCGAGAATCCTGCACGCCGGTCTTCCTGACCGAAATCAGCCCGGCGCGAACGCAGGTTGAACACTGGCAGAGCCGGTGCCTTCACTGACGCCGGCACCGGGGCCGCCACCTCCGTTATCATCCCCGCTCGAGACACTTGCATTTTGCCGAATTGTCCCCAAAGACCATCCAAAAGTGCCGGCTCCAATTGGTGCACACGCGCTATGTCTTTCTGCGTCTCAGTTAAAAAATAGTTGCCGCCGTCTTCAACCAGATCGGGATAGCTCATGCGGATCATCGGATCGTCGTCATACAGTGCGATCTCCGGTTGCGACCAGCGGATGATCTTCCCCTTGGGCGAATCCACTTCCTCACCACCAACCAGCCACACCGGATTGCGATCGTCGTAGGCCATCGTGCGCCGCGCGGGATGCTCCAGAATGAAGCGCCCGCCATGATTGTGAAACCAGTAGAGGAATTTTCCGTTTTCGCAACGCCAGGCAAAATTCGCTGCTCGCGGGTGCTTCATCAACCGGCCGTCGGCATAGCGCATATATTGGGGCGGCTCCCAATTGCGGCCGCCATCGCGACTGTATGAGTAAGCCGAATGGCCGTCAATGGTGCGATAGACGCTGAAGATGGAACCGTCACTCAACGTGGAAAAACTCTGCTCTTCTGCGATCGGCCCGCCGCCGGCTGGCGTGCGCAAACCAACCTCGCCATCAGGCAAGGTCTGCCAACGGATTTTGGACGGATCACGAACGGTGAGGATGTTTTCGCTGCGCAGCAAAGCGCCTTCAGAAGAAGTAAAGAACCCCTCACCGAAGCCACCTACTTTGTGGATCGGCACATAGCCGGCATCCTTATAGACAAACGCTTTTCCTACGTTCCAAAAGAATTTTAGCTTTCCACCGTAGGGATTCTTTTTGTCGATTATAAAATCACGCATCGGGATGTCGAAGCGTTGCCCGGACCATGACCGCCCGCCGTCATCGCTGTATTTGAAAACGAAATGCCCCAGGCTATCGACCCGTTTGACGAAGCCATCTTTGTAAGCAGGCTTGTCGGCAATCACTTGCCGCACGTTGTCGGTGTTGTGGTTGTAGAACACATAGACGCGGCCGCCGGGAACCTTCAGCAGCACGGCGTACGAAGCTTCTGGCCCGTTGGATGGTTCGATGTCAACGGCCTCTGACCAGGTCGTTCCACGGTCCATGCTGCGACGCGATACCACGTGCTGCCCGCCCGCACCTTCCTGGCCAGTGCCGGTGGTGATGACCGAAAGCCAGGCACCGTCGTCTGTCTTCACTATGTAAGGTTGATCGGAATAACCTTCGTCGGGGATGATGAGGCCGGACTTGATATTACGCGGGTCGGATGGTTGAGCGAGAAGTGACGCAGCGATGGCCAGGAGGAAAAGAAAGGAACGCATTGGAATTCATAACAACAATATCGAATTCCTGCTGCGGACGTGCGCGCGCTGTGCTTCCTTTCGGCGGCATGTGAACAAGCAGTTGCAGAATCGAGTGCCGAAACAACGCAATTTGGCCTGTTTCAGTACTCCATTGCGGTGTGCCGAGAAGGATCTTCCGGTCTACGGGGAAACGCCGTTGCGCGATTGGGCTGAATCAGCATCAACACAAAGCAGGATGCTTTATGAGTTTTCTTGTATTCGCTGAGTGCATTTTTCGGATAGACGCTATGCATCGTTGCCATACGTTATCACTGGAGCGGTGTCATGGGCACCAACGGATTGCCGAGGGCAGAGAATTTATAGCCGAACGCCGCGCAACCTACTGAAACGGCAAGGGCGTTTTGTGCAAAGTAGTGGCTCCCCATCCTGGACGCGTTTCGAACTTTGGTGGATTGTCCCACAGAATTGATCCGGGTGGTTTCCCGTGTGCAGACGTGTGCAGGGTGCTGTTTGACAATGCCGTAGGTAAGTCTGTATCTTACCCTCATGAAGACTACCGTCTCCTCCAAGGGCCAGATCGTTCTGCCGGCAGAATTTCGTCAGATGGACCGTGTGGAATCGGGACAGGAGTTCGATGTCGAGCGGCTCAATAGCGGGGACTATCGCCTCGTACGGCGAGCGACTCCTCAGAACGAAGGCACCATCGATTGGCTGTTGGCCTGTCCGCAGAAGGACTTCTTCGTGCCCATCGACTCTGAGTCGACGGATGCGTTGTGAAGTATTTGGTCGACGCCAACGTTCTGAGCGAGCCTACGAAACCAACGCCAAACCCGCGAGTCGTGGCATGGCTTCGCGCACATGAGCGAGACATCGCTGTCGATCCCGTCATCCTCGGCGAACCTCGATTCGGGATTCTCATCCTTCCCACGGGGAAGAGGCGGACCTCGCTGGAACGCTGGTTTGAAGCTGGGGTGGGGCGTCTCCATTGTCTGTCCTGGGACGCGGAAACTGGCCTGAAATGGGCAGAGCTGCTGGCGAGGCTTCGCACAACCGGGAAAGGCATGCCGATCAAAGATAGCCTCATCACGGCGACGGCAGTCGTCCATGGTCTGGCGGTCGTTACGCGAAACCGTTCTGATTTCACGAACGCCGGCGTGCACATCGTCGATCCGTTCGTTGATTGAGGTCTACAGCGACTTGAAAATTTGGCCCCCGATCATTCCAGGCCGCACCGCTTCCTGCTAGAATAATGGACTAGATGGCGGTCCATTAAAGGAGCGGCTGATGCAGGTATCGGTAACCGATGCGAAGGGACAACTGACTGAGTTGGTGCGCCGCGCGGAGGCCGGTGACGAAGTTATCCTGACCCGTCACGGTAACCCCTGCGTGCGGCTGGTTCCGATCATGGTATCACCTGACATCAAGACCCGTCGGGCACTGCTCGAAACGTTTAGGGGATCTGCCACTGTGCGGGCAACGCCAGGACCGGGCGCCGCGCGCAGCCAGGATTTCCTCTATGGCGATGACGGCCTGCCCGAATGATCGCCGTCGACACGTCCGCTTTGATGGCGATAGCCCTCAATGAACCGGAGGCCGACGGATGTATCGCTGCTCTTGAAGCCGAAAATAACGTTCTGATTTCCGCAGGCACCCTTGCTGAAGCTCTGATCGTCTCGTCTCGGCGAAACATCGCGGAAGAACTCGCGGGCCTGATCGATGGGTTGGGTCTTCAGATTGTCTCTGTCACGCCCGCATCAGCTCGGCGTATCGCCGATGCTTATCAGAAATGGGGAAAAGGCGTCCACCCGGCGGGACTCAATTTTGGAGATTGCTTCGCCTATGAGGTGGCCAGGACGCATGGCTGCCGCCTACTTTATGTCGGTGACGACTTCACAAAGACAGATGTTGCGAGTGTTCTCTAAAATAAGCGCCGCCAGCCATGCCGCGACGAGCATCGAACTAAAGAAAGGCCGATCCCATCGATTTGGCTGCCAGTGAGTATTCATATTCACGTTTTTTGTCGCTTGCAGGGGGTGGAATCCAGCAGATTACTTTGTAGACCACGGGCCCGCGAGGAATCTCCGTTCTCGATGCGATTGCGAAAGAGGCTCCACTGACGGCGTTCCTGGAAATTGGGCGGACTAAAAACGCGGCGCAGCATGGGCAAGAGAGAATGTCGTCCACGACTCGTTGACGCGGGTTTTGCGCAGTCTACGTGTTTTTGCTCCCACGGTAGTCGACCGCGCGGGGTCCGTTGCACCGAGTGTATGATAAGGGAGTTATCCTTATGCCTTCCCTCATTGTGCGAATTCTCTTAAAGGCCGCCTGTCTGTTGCTGGCCGCCTGTCTGCTCACGCCGCTGGCGCCGGCCCAGTATTACATGGTCTCGACCATCGCCGGCAACGGTCAAGCGCAGTTTAATGACGCAGGCGGCCCGGCGCTCAACGCGCGTTTCATCTCCCCACGGTTCGTGGCCTCGGATGCGGCCGGCAACATCTACGTGAGTGATGACTTTCTGAATCAGATCTACCTGGTGAACGCCAGCAGTGGCGTGGTTACGGTGGTGGCGGGGACCGGCCGGCAAGGGTTCAGCGGCGACGGGGGAAGGGCCACAGCGGCACTGCTCGACACTCCCAATGGCATCGCCCTCGATGCGGCCGGCAACCTTTATATTGCCGACAACGGCAACCACCGGATTCGCAAAGTGACGCCAGACGGGACGATTTCGACCGTCGTCGGGAACGGGCGAACTGGTGTCTCGGGCGACGGTGGGCCGGCAATCGTAGCGCAGGTCGGCGGCCCCTACGGGCTGGCCGTGGACACCGCAGGAAACTTGTACTGTAGCCAGCCTGGCAACCACGTGGTGCGGCAGATACGGGCGGACGGGACCATCAATACCTTCGCCGGTATAACCGGAATGGCCGGATTCAGTGGAGATGGCGGCCCCGCGGCTATGGCGCGCTTGTTCACTCCGCAGGGTTTGAAAGTAGACAGCGCGGGCAACCTCTACATTACAGACAATCAGAATCACCGCATTCGCAAGGTGACGGCGGGCACGATCACGACGGTGGCCGGCAACGGCACGCTGCGGTTTGCCGGGGATGGCGGGGCCGCCACGCTGGCCTCGCTTTCCGGCCCGTCCGACATCGCCATTGATGCCGCCAACAACCTCTACATTGCCGATCTGCTCGTTGGCCGCGTCCGGCAGGTGAACGCTGCGGGTACCATCTCGACGGTAGCCGGAGGCGGCGGCTCATTGCAGAATGGCGCGGCAACCGGCGCCTCCCTGCCCGCAGTCACCGGGCTCACCGTGGACAACACCGGCCGGCTGGTGCTGGCCGTGAACTTTGCACGGCAGGTGCGTCGCGTCGCCCAGGGCGGTATTACCACCATCGCCGGAGTGCTCCCGGCGGCCGGCGCCGGCGATAATGTCCCGGCAACCTTGGCCCCGCTGCTGAGCCCGTTTGGCGTGGCGGTCGATGCCGCGGGCAACGTGCTGGTTTCTGACCAAGTAGACCACCGGATTCGCAAAATTGCTCCGTCGGGGACCATTACCACCTTCGGCGGCAACGGGTTCTACGGCGTAACGGGCGATGGCGGTCCGGCCACGGTGGCGCAAATCGGCACGCCCCGCGGCCTCACGCTCGATGCCGCCGGCAACCTGCATCTGGTCTCCGGTGCGCTCTCCGGCGCGCGGCGCATTGCCGCCAGCGGCACGTTGACGACCGTAGCGGGAACGGGTACGGCCGGCTATTCCGGTGACGGTCAGATTGCCAGCACCGCGCAATTGAACATACCGTTAGGCATCGCGACCGACCCCGATGGCAACGTCTTCATCGCCGATACAAACAACCATCGGATCCGCCGGGTGGACGCGGTGGGCCGACTCATCACTACCTACGCCGGTACCGGTACGGCCGGCTCCACTGGCGATGGCGGCCCCGCGCTGCAAGCGCAACTGTTCAGTCCGCGGCAGTTGGCTTTCGATGCGCGGCGCAATCTCTACATCGCCGAAACCGGCACCGGACGTATCCGCCGCATCAGCCCGGGTGGGGTGATCACCACCCTCGCCGGCACCGGCGTGGCTGGTTTTGGCGGCGACGGCGGACCGGCCGCCTCGGCTCAGATCACCATCACCGGCTTGGCCGTTGATGCGGCGGGAAACATCTTTCTGGCTGGCGCGGCGCGGATCCGGAGGATCGATGGCGCCACCGGCATCATCTCCACCATTGGCGGCACCGGTACGCCGGGCTTCAGTGGCGATGGTGGACTCGCCTCCAACGCGACTTTCGACAATATCACCAACCTGGCAATGGATGCCGATGGCTCCCTCTATGTCACTGACGAACGCAACTCGCGCGTGCGCAAGTTGACTCCGGCGCAAATTGTGCCCGAAGGTGTGGCCAACGCCGGCACGCTGCGCGCCGGGCCGGTGGCGCCCGGCATGCTCGTCAGCATCTTCGGGTTCAACCTGGGTCCGGCGACGCCGGTAGGGCTGCAGTTGACCTCGGCCGGTCGCGTGGCGACTTCGTTGGCCGGCACGCAGGTGCTTTTTGATGGCTTGGCGGCGCCGCTGGTTTATGTTTCGGCTGGGCAGGTGAACGCCATCGTGCCTTACGGTGTGGCCGGGGCGCCGACCACCAAACTGCAGGTGGTCTACCAAAATAGGGCGACCAACACGATTACGGTGCCGGTGGTTGCAGCGTCGCCGGGGCTGTTTGCAATCACCAATGAAGACACCAGCGTGAACTCGGCTTCCTCACCGGCCGCGCAGGGTTCGGTGCTGGTGATCTACGGGACCGGAGAAGGCCAGACCATTCCCGGCGGCGTGGACGGAGCCGTTTCGACCTCCGTCTTTCCGAAGCCCGTGCTGCCGGTAACGGTCACTGTAGGCGGCCAGCCGGCGGAGATTCTCTACGCCGGAGCCGCGCCGGACTTTGTATCCGGCGTGCTGCAACTGAACGTTCGTTTGCCGCAGGGCGTAACGGGCACTTTGCCGCTGGTCCTGAGGATCGGCGAGGCGACCACGCCGGCCGGCATCAATGTGACGGTGCGGTAGGTGTTGCGGAGGCTTTCGCTCGCGTCTGACACACGCCAAAAACGAAGAATGAAGGGCCGCAGGGTCGTGGTAGGGACGGCCACCGCTGGCCGCCCCCGCATAGATCCGTCCACGCCTGCCGACACATACCGTACGGTCGCGAATTGACGGCGGGTAAAGTCCCCCCTGCATTCAACGCGAAGCGATTGGGCGGGCCTGTAGGCTGCGCCGGTAGGGAAAACGACGCGGATGCCGACCGTTCCCTCTGTTCCGGTGCGACACGCGACTTCCAACGCCGGACCCGACGAATCAGAGCAGCCAACCCAACCCCACACGTGACCAGAGACCAAGTGGAGGGTGCGGGTACGCCAACCGGTGAGTCCAGCATTTCAAACGCCAGTCCCACGTTGGAGTTGAAAAGGGGGAGCTAATCCAGAGAAGAAGACGTTCTGGCGTTTCCGGTTTGGCTGCTCGTATCCCATTAAATGAGGGTGCTATCGTTCGTGCTGAGAGTGGCGCCCTCATGCAATTCCGGCCAGTAGGTTCCCATGCCCAGCATCAACGGAGCGCCCAGGTTGAACTCCAGGAGGAAGTTGGGTCAGGTCCCGGCAAAATTTCCTGCGGAAACTGGAATGATGCCGGAGACGGCACCACCTGGAAGAAATTTGCGCGGCCGGGCGCTCGTTGATTTCAATGGGTTGAAGTTTTGGCTCCACGTAATGGATGCGTTTCCAACTGTTCCATTGCAAATGCAAGGCTTAGTAGCACAGCGAAGACGCTGATCCTTGCCCAGGTTGACACGGCGGCAAAGATTCATACCGATCTCTAGCGGACCACATGCCAGATAAAAGTGCGCCAAAATTGGGGATCAGGAAAGTGCAGCTCCTGATTGTCTGAAGATCGAGAGGTCTTCCATGAAATGCGAATCCGTCATTGTGATTGATCCTGAGATCTTGGGGGGCACGCCTTGTTTCTGCGGAACTCGCGTGCCGGTCGATTCGCTGATCGATTACCTCGAGGCCGGCGACACTCTGGACGAATTTCTCGACAACTTCCCTTCGGTTAGCCGGGAGGCAGCCATCGCTTCACTTGAGGACGCCAAGACGGTTCTCACCAGTCCGCGATGAGGATACTCCTCGACGAGAATTTTCCTCGCAAGCTGGCCGGACATCTAGCAGGTCACCAGTGCCGTTGTGTCGCTGAATCTGGCTGGTCCGGTAAGAAGAATGGTGAGTTGCTGGCATTGGCCGATTATCTGTTCGACGTCCTGTTGACCCTCGACAAAAGCCTCCCTAACAAAGCCTGCAGTCTGGTCGAATCGCGATGCTAATTGTTCCAGCCCGTTCAAACCGATCTGCTCCCAGTCATTCCCGAATGTCTTGCCGCACTCGAGAGCATTCAGCCCCGCCAAGTGGTCCGCGTCGGTGCAATCCCGTCGCGTCGAACGGATCGAGTCACAGAGACGTAAGAAGTTTGCCAGTTCCCGCTTATTCGTAAACGCCAGGATGGATTCGAACGAATAACCCAAATGGAATCAGCAATAGCAAAAGCTACACGCCCCAATATCCATTTTGCTTTCAACGCGAAACATTTGGCTCCCCCTCGTGGATGCTTTTAGACCTTTTTGCTTGTGTCCGGGGTTCGTAGGGCGGCTGCTTTTCAGTCAACTTCAGTACTAGGCAAACTCCTGATTGCGCGACGCTATTGCATTGACTCCATATTGCTTTAATGCTATATTGTGAACGTGGCGTGGGAAGTCGAATTCACCGATGAGTTTGAACAATGGTGGAACACTCTGTCCGAATCGGAGCAAGGAAAAGTTGACGCCAGGGTGAGCCTGCTTACAGAACGAGGGCCGAACCTCGGGTTTCCATTCTCTTCCCAGGTAAAGTCTTCGCGTTATCCGGAAATGAGGGAGCTTCGCGCGCAGGCTGGTGGAGATCCGTTACGCATGCTATATGCGTTCGATCCACGGCGCACGGCGATTCTCCTGGTGGCGGGCGACAAGACCGGCGAGGACCGTTGGTACGAAACCAACGTGCCCATCGCCGACCGGTTGTTTGAACACCATTTACAAGCGATTGAGAAAGAGAGGGCTGAACATGGCTAAGAACTTTCGGGAAATCCGCGCAAAGATGTCCTCTGCGGCAATAGCGGAGAGCGACGCCGAGCACCGCCGCTTGATTGAGGAAATGTCCCTGCATCAGTTGCGCAAGGCGCGCGAGTTGACCCAAACCAAAATCGCCGAGGACTTGCACATGGGGCAGGGTGACGTATCCAAGCTCGAACGGCGCACGGACATGTACGTCAGCACGCTGGCGAGCTATCTTCAAGCGGTGGGCGCGGATCTGGAAATCCGCGCGGTCTTCCCGGATGGGCGCGCCGTTAGAATTACCCAGTTTGCGGAGTAGGAGCAATCAGGCGGTCGCGGAACCGGAAGCGATTTGCGTGGCCGGTTATCTCGCTCGTTGATTTCAACGGGGTTGAAGTGTTGGCTCCCTCTCGTGGATAGCTATCGAACCATTCTCACGAGCCTTGTCGTCGACATCGCGCTGATGGAGAGACTCAATAGCTTGTTGTTGTAATACAATGCACGAACAGAGGACTACCCAGAATTTACTTTCCTGAAGCAGGCTGAACCATCGGATTGAACTATCCCCCTTCAACTGCGGCAAAGTCTCATCGGCGTCATGGCGGTAAGCCTAATGGGCGACCATCCCAGGATTTTAGCGACTCCCTGTCTCGCCACAACCCGCGAGCGTTGGATTCGAGGCATACTCGATTCAAAGCCCCTGGCTCGGATCCTCCAAAGCCCTCTTTCTCTGGGTTTCCCGGTGCGATGCAACCGCCCCAGTAGACGGCCCGACGGTCGACGCCGGGCTCACTCGGGCAGTGACTTTTGCAACCGCGATAGCGTGCTTCGTAACCCTCCATATTCCATCTTGAAATTCAAGACACACATCGCCTCGGTCCGCAGGACGCCCAATAGGTGCGTGGACGAGAGCTTCGAGACCGCGAATCTGGTGAACACGCGGTTGCGACGTGAAGAGCAGACTGACGATCTCTGGTTCCCGACGAACGTCTTCAACGAACTGACAGAACTCACGCGACGGTCGATATCGGTCCTGCGTCGCGTGAGAGAGGAGCAGGAAGGATTGCGGCTCCGCCTTTGGATACTGCGCGGCTCTCAGGACATGATAGAAGTGCGCGTTGTTGCCCGCGTGATGGGCGACCTGCACTACATGCAGCGGTGATAACGCGTTCAGCAACTTCTCATAGTACGGTTGTTGCCTTCCTGGTCGGAAATCGACGCATCCCGCGTCGCCTGTCACCAGGATTCCCTGGCTCTCCGCCGTGAAATGCGCGACGTAGCTTAACTGGTTGCTCGGGGTGATGCTCTTGATCAACATGAGCGAGGACCGCGCAACCTCCGCGTAAACCCCAATTGGTAAGCGGTTCCAGTGTTTTCTCACAAGCCCTTCCGACGGTCCGAGGAGGTTGATCGATGGCCCCTGTGCAGGAAGATGTGTTCCACCTTCAAAACGTCGCGATTCAGTGCGCCAGGCAAATCGTCGCGGAGTTCCATCAGTGATGACATGACACCAGATGGGGATGTCCCGAGTACGCAGGTTATTGACGATTTTAGCCAACGATATCGCGTTGATAGCGTCGTTCGCAGCCGACTTCCGGATTCCTGCTAAATTCTGCGCCGCCATCGAGTGGGGCCGTACGCAGCCCAGTTCGCCGACAACAAGCTCGCTCAGCTCCCGACGGGAGAATCTGTAGTCACACAGCCAGCGGCTTATACTGGGAGTCCAGGACGACAATTCCCCTTGCTTCAATAATTCCCCAATGCTCGCCGGATCAAACGCGTTGTCATTCGCATGAGTGAATTCTTCATTCTCAAGATCGCCACTCAACTCGTGCATCGCCTCGCGTCGGTAACTTAAGAACAGATCGCTCAACTTCGGCAATTCATCCATGTCCGCGCTCTCGATACGGCTGGCTTTGGAGATACGCTTTTGATGACTCGGCTGGAGCAGTTGGCAAATCTGCGCCTTCACGTCTAAATACCGTGCAAGCACTCGGTGACCGTCTA
The DNA here is from genome assembly GCA_038220135.1 of Bryobacterales bacterium. Taxonomy (GTDB): domain Bacteria; phylum Acidobacteriota; class Terriglobia; order Bryobacterales; family Bryobacteraceae; genus JANXSF01. The sequence goes on from JBBRJC010000007.1 coordinate 11,320, forward strand.
GAGAATACAGCTGGTGCGGCAAGAAGTGACCATCATGAAGCGCTTCATCGACGGCGTGGGGCTCGACGTCATTCGCGACTGGAGGAAGCCACGCCTCCGTGATCGCAAACGATGGATCGTTGATGATCGGAATGAGACCATTCAAATGATCGGCGTCGTAGTGGGTACCGACGAGTAGGTCGATCCTGCGCTGGCCATCACCGAACGATTCCACCGCATCAATGAGTTTCCTGTGAATGTCGCTAATCGGCGGACCTTGTCCACCGTCCGCCAAAACGCGAACCGTTTTGCCGTCAGCCGCCTGGAATTGCAGTAACAGAGCTGCACCAAGCTGCACCTCGAACATCTCAACTTGAATCTTCGGTCCGTCGGCTATTTCGTTCACCCTTTCCCTTTGCAGAGGTTGCCGTTTTGCTGCCGAGCGTATCCAGCACGAGCGGCCCCGTACGCCTCACGAGGAGGTGCGCGCTGCGTCTGCGGTGAAGCGGGAGGTTCATAAGAGGACGGCAAACGCAAGATCCCTAAGTTTCCAACCTCTAGCTGTACTAGGACGTTCTCTGTTGTTGACAAAGCTGCCGGCCACGAGCGGCAACGGATGTTTTACGGCCCAACGTGTATTCGAACTAGAAGCACCTGAAAATAACACAGTTGTAGTCGTCTGTAGTTGCTCGACACGGCGAGTCGCAGTGTTTTCAATGGGTTAGTTGGTTGGCCTCCCCCTCATGGATTCGAACCACAATTCACGGCTTAAAAGGCCGCTGTCCTACCGTTGGACGATTCCCAAGCCGGTGTGGCTGGTTGGTGGCGAGGCGTGAAGTGAGCCAATAATGACCAGGAAAGAAAGGAGCGAACGCAGTGGAATTCATAGCAACGATACCGAATTTCCGCACCTACCACTCCGAATACGGCGTGCCCTCTAGACTGCTCCGTGTTGCACCACTCCGCACATCATAAATCCCAGTCTCCGTGCTGCTGGCGCTGGTCGCGGAATCTTCCATAATCAGCTTCCAACTTGTATTCTGCCCGGTAATCGGATCCATTGGCACCTGCCGCAGATAGCCTTCCTTCACCAGATCCTCAAGCGATGCCGGGCCCTTCTGCTTATCGTAGGTGTACTCGTCAATCACCGTACGCATCGTGAACAGATTGTTGTGCAGCACACTCTCTTTCGACCGCAAAATCGACTTCTGATACATCGGCACCGCCATCGAAATAATCACCGTGATAATCGCCATCACAATCATTAATTCGATCAGCGTAAAGCCACTTTGCCGTTTTTTACCAATCTGCATACGCTGTTCCATCAGGTGCCTTCTCTGTCGATTTCGTATACACACTAAACACATGCTTGCCGCCTGCCCCACCGCCCGGCGATTTCGGATCATCCTGCATACTGCGCGTTCCCCATTCAGTTGATTTCGTGAATGGATCCTTTGGAATACGCCGCAAGAACTTCACTTTCTTGTCGCCCGTACCCATTTTGACGCCATCCACCAACACTGCCAGAGTTTCCGGATACCCTTCGGTATCAGCCTTGATTTGCCCTAGCTCCCCACGGTCGGCCATGTCTTTATAATGATCAATGGCCATGTGGATTTCTTTCAGTGCGTAGCGCAAATCGCGCTCCCGCTCGCGCCGTACTTTATTGCGCGCCAGCGGAACTGCCATCGAAGTCAACAGCGTCAGAATGGTGAAAGCCACAATCACTTCCACAAGCGTAAATCCCGACTGTTTTCTTCGCCGCTGGGTCACCGGATCTCCACCTCTACAGAAGGATTGTTGGTTGGTATCGGCGCTTGATCAGAAGTTTTGAAAGCGATGTCGATGATCGACACATTGGTCATGCCTGGGGCAATCGCTGTAAACATCAGCCCCAGCACTGCGCCGGAACCTGTCAGGCCCTTCACCCCTGGTGCGCGTTGCAGTGTAATTACTGCTTCTCCATCGTCGTTGCGAACGTTTTCAGAGAAGTTCACCCGCTGCCCGTCACTTGATAGGAACGCGCCTGGGGTAACCGTGTTCAGCCGCAATTTCTTCGGATCGTACTTCACTTTCATCGGTGCGCTGTAAAGGTCGGTCGCCCCTTCGGCCTGCAAGCTCACAACCACCGTTGAACCCGCTTTGGTAACAACTCCAGTCGGCTGGAAACTCAACTTTGCCGGTGGTGCCGGAACAACATTCCTGGTGGCAATTGGCACTTCTCCGCCCGACGTTGAGATTTCTCTCGATGAAGGCGGAACAACCACAACCACATCACCCACATCTTTCTTCGGTGCATAAATCGCCCGCAGCGTTTGATCGAAGCCGGCCGCCACGCCTCTCAAGTTGCTCGCGTTGATATCCGGCGAACGGACAATATGCGGAACCAGGGCGATCATCAATTCACTATGTTCCTTATTGATGGACTCACTGGAAAAGAAACGGCGCAAACCGGGAATCTGCATCAAACCGGGAATCCCGCTGATGGTCTTGGAATCCTGCTCCTGAACCAGTCCGCCGATGATGGTCATCTCACCTTCGCGCAACCGCAAATCGTCGATCACTTTGCGCTGACCAATGATCGGCTGCTTGATTCCGCCAATGTCGATACGGTCTTTCACGCTTGAAATTTCCACTTCCACGTGCATCGAAACCTCATCATTACCATGGACGTGTGGCGTGATGTCCACGTTTACACCCACTTCAATCATTTGGAACTGGGTATTCACAAGTGGGCTGACACCCACAGAACCTATGCCGGGCTGAAAGCTGCCGCTGGCGGTTGGCACTTTGTCACCAACACGGAGCGATCCTTTTTGCCCGTCAGCCATCCGGATTTGCGGGCTCTGCTTCACTTTCGTGCTACGGTCGGCCATTACGGCACCGAGCATGAAACTTGGCAATGAAAGCGAGAAGTCGTTTTTCGACAGTTTGGCCAGATTTGCAAGCGTCAAACTGCCGGCTGTCGTGGTGGTTGCACTGGAATTATTACTGCCTGTAGTGGTTCCAGCCAATGTCGGCGAAACTGTGGCCCGAATGCCGGGTTCTGATCCACTTGCTAGTGTCGAAATCAGTTCTCGCGTGCGGCCCGTCGAGGTTTCCATCACAATAATATCCACAAGCACTTCCGGTCGCGGCTTGTCCAGATCCATCAGCAGCTTTTCAACTAGCGCCACTTGATCGGGTGTACCCCGAACCAGAATCGCGTTTTGCGAGTTGTAGGTGAACATGCGCCGCACTTCCAGGACGCTTCTCACCGCCGTTACCACTTCCTGCAACTCTTGCACCGAGGTCATGTTATTCAGATAGAAAACTTTAATCATGTTTTCTTCGTGGTCGCGCCGCTTGGCAATATTATCGTTGGTAACAAAAATGGCGTTGGAAGAAAGCGGCTTCCAGTAAGACTTGGTCATGACACTCAGATATTCAAGGGCTTCATCAAGGGTTGTGTTTGCCAGATCGACACTATAATTTCTGGTGCCGCCCTGCTGATATTCGGGATCGAAAATAACATTGATGCCAGCAAGTTTACCGAGCGTTTCAAAAAGCACACGCACCGGCTGATTATTCATTTTCAGCGCTGGAATTTTCCGGTTAATCGGCTTCAATTCCGGCACGGGCATCATGTTGCCGATCCGGTCTTCCGATTCGCGCTTGGACAACTGGCCCGGCGTCAAACCACGCGTGGAATTTGCCTCCGGCTTGCCGGCTTTGCGATTTTCCTCGTCAATCATGATCTTGGTTCGCCGCACTTCCTGCAAAGCAATGCTCGAAGAAGGATCCAAAACCAGAGCCTTGGTAAAAGCACCCATTGCCTCATCAAGCTGGCCTTCTGCTCGCGACTTTTGCCCAATCTTGATGAAAAGTTGTGACGTTTCAAACCGCACGCGCCGCGCAGCCAACTGATAGGCAATATCGGCCGGATCTTCTCTCATCGCCAGTTCGAACTGTTCCAGCGCCCGTTCAAAGTCCCTGGCGGCTTCCAGTTTTCGGCCTTGATCCAGGTACTTGTCGCCTTTTCGCGTTCGAGCTTCCAGCGGCAGGCTCTGGGCAACCATCGCCCACACCAGCAAAATACTGCATATCTGTTTGAAAATACTAGCGTTCATTGATCTTTCCAGCCCGTGCTACACTACAGGTGTCGGCTCGGGTGGGGCCTTTTTTACAAAGACCCACATAAGCGATTGACGTAATTCGGTTTCGTGCCGTTGAGGACAAAATTTTGCCTGCCGAGAAGGGCATAAAAATCCTGAGTGAAAACCGCAAAGCCTGGCACAATTATTTCCTGGAAGAGCGTTTTGAAGCTGGCATGGTGCTTACAGGCACCGAAGTAAAAGCATGCCGTGGTGGCATGATGCAGCTCAAAGACGGCTACGTGGAAGTTGTGAAGGGCGAAGCTTGGCTTGCCAGCGCTCATATCAGTGAATATTCGCACGGTAACAGCCAAAACCATTTGCCGGAGCGACGGCGCAAACTGCTTTTGCACAAACGGGAAATTGAAAAGCTTCACGGTAAAACCCGCGAACGCGGTTTTTCGCTAATTCCAACAAAAGTATACTTGAAGAACGGCAGAATCAAGGTCGAATTTGCTCTTGCCAAGGGCAAGAAGCTGTACGACAAACGCGATACTGAGCGCAAGCGGGAGCAGGAATCCGAAGCCCGCGCAGCTGTCCGCCGTCACACCAAACAGTAAGGACAAAGTATGAAGATTCAAGCAGTTAGCCAGACTTTGGCGAATGTGGAAGCAGACGCCGTTGTTGTGATCGGCTTCGAGAGTGGCGCGTTGGCAGAGGTTGATCTGGCCACCGGCGGCTGGGCGGCAGAAGTACGCGAAAGCGGCGAATTCGGCGGGAAATTGCTCGATCTGGTGGTGCTCCACCGTCCCCAAGGTCTGAAGGCGAAACGTCTCGTTCTTGCCGGCGGCGGCGATGCTGCAAAGTTCGGTCCCACGCAATTGCGTAAATTAACCGGTGCTATTGTTCGCAAATTGAAAGCACAATCGGTGAAATCCGTGACTCTTTTGCTCGAAGGCGAAGCCGCCACTGCGGAAATGGCACAGGCCTCGACCGAAGGCGCGCTCATAAGCAATTGGGAAGCCACCATTCACAAAAGCGATAAAACCGGCATCCATTTTCTGGAAAGCTTCACAATCGCCTCAGCCACCGATTTCAGTGCCGCCGTAATTAAGGGAGCAATTTTAGGAGAAGCCCAAAACTTTACGCGCGATCTGGTGAATGAACCGGGTAACCTGCTCACTCCAATGGTGATGGCGGCGAAAGCTCAAGCCATGGCCGCCGCATCGGGGCTGGAATGTGAAGTGCTGGATCGCGAACGCATGACGCAACTCGGCATGGGCTCGCTGCTGGGCGTTTCGCAAGGCAGTCTGGAACCACCGGCTCTTATCGTGGTTCGCTATAAGCCGGAAAATCCCACCTCCACCGATCATCTTGCCCTGGTTGGCAAAGGCGTAACTTTCGATACCGGTGGCGTATCCATTAAGCCTGCCGATGGCATGGAAAAAATGAAGTACGATATGGCTGGCGGCGCGGCGGTGCTTGGTGCAATGCAGGCGATCGCCAAGTTGAAGCCCGGTGTGGCGGTAACGGCATTCGTTCCGGCCGTTGAAAACATGTGCAGCCACAACGCGCAGCGCCCAGGGGATATTGTCACGTCAATGTCCGGCAAGACGATCGAAGTGCTCAACACCGATGCTGAAGGCCGTCTGATCCTGGTTGATGCCATCGAATATGCGCGTCAGCAGGGCGTAACGCACATGGTGGATGCGGCAACGCTGACCGGTGCTGTGGTGGTGGCGCTGGGTCACGTTCACATTGGCGCATTTACGAATGATGATGCGATGTTAGGCCGTGTGATGAAGTCGGCCAAAGCGCAGGGCGAAAAGATGTGGCACATGCCGCTGGACGACGAATACAAAGATTATTTGAAGTCGCCTTTCGCCGATCTGGGAAACATTGGCGGACGTTGGGGTGGCAGTTGTACAGCCGCTTACTTCATTAAGGAATTCACTGGTGGCACGCCGTGGGTGCACCTCGATATCGCAGGCACCGCGTGGTTGGACGAAACAGCCCCGCACATGCCCAAAGGTCCAACCGGAATTTGCGTGCGGACATTTGTGGACTTAGCACTGAATTGGTAAGAAATGGGGACGATTACATCGTTTCACTAAAACATTACCGTATTAGCACACCGCTTGCTGACGCGCGCGGCTCGGTAACTTCCTGTTAACACGTAGCTTCTTAACCGAGACCGCCAACGAGCGGTGTGTTGTACTAGAAAATCCCCACTTTCTTAATGTCCCTCGGCTTCAAGGAATCGTTCTGATTCAATGGCCGCCTTGCAGCCCGCACCGGAAGCGGTGATCGCCTGCCGGTACACGCGATCTTCCACGTCGCCGGCATGAAACACGCCCTCAATATTCGTTCTCGCTCCGCCCTTGCCTACAATATAGCCTTCGGAATCGGTATCGACCTGTCCCAGAAATGGCTTCGTGTTCGGAATATGCCCAATCGCGACGAAAATACCGTCCACTTCCTGTTCCCAAACCGTACCATCTACAATATTTTTCAGGCGCGCAGCCCGTACATTGCCGTGTTCATCGGGAATCATCTCTTCCACAACGGAATTTAGGATAATCTTGATCTTCGGATTCGCTTTCACCCGGTCAATCATAATCTTCGAGGCCCGGAACTCTTCCCGCCGGTGCACCAGGCAAACTTCCTTGCCGAAGCGCGTCAGAAAATTAGCTTCTTCCATAGCTGAATCGCCGCCACCCACCACCATAATCTTTCGATCACGGAAAAAGAATCCATCGCAAGTGGCGCAAGAGCTGTACCCCTTGGCGATAAACTTCTCTTCGCCCGGAATCCCAAGCCAGCGTGCACTGGCCCCGGAAGCAATAATCAGCGTTCGCGTTTCAATCCATTCTCCGCCAACTTTAATGCGGAACGGACGCTTTGAAAGATCAGCTTCTTCCACAGAACCGTGCATGTACTCTGCGCCAAAGTGGATTGCCTGCTGCTTCATGTTTTCCACAAGCAATGGGCCGTCGACCCCTTCGGGGAAACCTGGAAAGTTTTCAACCAGAGATGTGATGGAGAGTTGTCCGCCAGCTTCGTGACCAATAATCACAAGTGGCTTCAGACTGGCACGGGCAGAGTAGATAGCGGCTGTATTTCCGGCGCAGCCTGAGCCGATGATGACGACATTATGCATGATGAGGGTTGAACGAATTACCGTCCAACCCTCAGGTTATCATGCTCTGAACTGTTGGCAGAACTTCCAGCGAATTATGCCTTACGGCGGAGCAAGCCAACTGCCAGTAGTCCGGCACCAAGCATTGCCATCGTACCTGATTCCGGGGTTGCCGTTGCGGCGACTGTGCCACTGACGACGTCGTTGCCGCATGTGGCTGATTCGAACTCTACATCGTAAGTGCCATCAAGCAGTGCGCGGAAGGCTGCGTCGGTGCTCACCGTGATGGCTGCATCGTAGCGATAGCCGCCGTTGTTTGTGGCCGTAATCGTGCCTGTGCCAGCTTCGCTTGCGCCGGTTGGGTCAGCCCAAACTGCTTGCGTTGGCCGATAGTAACCCGCTGGATTGCCAAGAACTGCTCCAGAAGTTTGCGTTGCGGTGATGCTGTACAAGCTGCCTTGGGTCAAGCCGTCATGGTCGCTCATGACGATGGCAAATTTGCTGGTGCTGTTTGTGAAGAAGATGTCGCCCACGTTCAGTACAACATCATTGCTGCCGATGCTGAACCCTGGAATTGTAAAGCCTTGGAATGCGCCGGCCGTAAATCCGCCACCGTAGTTAAAGTCGATGTTGATGGCCAATTCGCCAGTACCGATGTTGAAATTGGAAAGCGTCAAGGAGTAGATGTCGAATTTTGCAGGATCGCCGAAGACGTCGTTGGGGTCATTTGAGGCAATCGCATCGGTGAAGGTAGTTGGATAAATAGTCGCGAATGAAGGGGCCACGGTAAGAGCCGCGAGAAGAGTGAGTGAGAGGAAATGTTTCATTGTTGTTCTGCCTGAAACAACTGTAAGGCTCAGACAGTGCGTGCAGAATAGGTAAGGGGTTACATTTAGTTTGGTACCAGGTGGCCGTACTGGAACAGGACCAGTTCAAGTACTATCTAACTAAGGCAGTACAAGTATTGGTCGTGTTTTCAATGAGTTATGGTGGGGGTTGAAGTAAGAGGTAGGGCCTAGACGTATATCTGTTTGCGGAGTGCGAGCCGTCAGGCATGCGGGTCGACGCCC
>JBBRJC010000008.1:0-18453 GCA_038220135.1 Bryobacterales bacterium
GGCCCTTTCTCTTCATGCTCACGCGCAGCAAAATAGTGGATGCCCGCCCAGGCCGAAGTTTCCGCCGATGACGAACCATAATCGTCGCGACAGGAATAATCGGCAAACCAATGCAGATAGGGCGACGTCAGCTTCTTTTCCACAAGCCACTGCTTAAAGTTCAGTTGATCCAGCGATGAAGGCTTCGCGCCCAACTCCATCGGAATGGTGAATTGCCCGCTGGCTCGCAGTTGTTCAATATGGCCCTGGAATTCCTGAAACTGGTGCCGGTCTTGCCGTGTTGCAGCAATATCCGGCTCCAATCCTTCCTGCCATCGGCCATGCAGGTAAAGCCGCTCTTGAGGGGAATGGCACAAGTGCCGCTCGTCAAATTTGCCATCAACAAGCACCCCTAAATCTTCCAGCAATTCGCGTACGAACTTTGCCGAAATATTGGGAACGGGCAAGTAATGAGCCGCCCACGGATGACGGCTGATTTCGTTTTCACCCGATCTGGAATTGCCACCCGCCTGCTCTTCCATTTCCAGCAGCACATAGTCGTTGAATCCGCGTTTACCCAGGCGCCAGGCGGCAGACAGCCCCGCCATGCCACCTCCAACGATCACAAGCGGCACGCGCTCGCGCCGGGTCGGCTGAGGGAACGGCTTACGGTCACGCATCTGGTGGCCCATCGTCTGCGATTCAAAAACGAAGCCGCCAGTAACCGTGCGTCCGCTCTTCTGGCTCAGGCCGGCCAAGGCAACGGAAAACAAATCACGCCTGCTAACGGGCGATATCGCGCCACTCTTTGTCATAGGTTCGCACTAAGATTTGATCATTCAGCCGGTTCGGCTCGGCAGCTACCGGCTTCATGTCTTCCGGAAATTGGAACATCAGCGGCAGCGTTTTCACATCCAGGAATCGCAGACCTGAAGGCAAGCCATCCATTGGAAACTTATACTCAAGCCGGCCAGCCAATACAAACCCCCATTCACCGAAACTAGGCACATACACGTGGTACGGCCAAATATTGAAGCCCGCCTGTTTCAGCGTCTCCGCAATCGTCCAGTAGCTCGATCGGGCAAACAACGGAGAGGTGCTTTGCACCACACACATCCCATCGCGAGTCAGATGTTTTTCCACCAGCCGATAGAACGCCGTTGTATACAACTTACCGAGGGAAAAGTTAGTCGGATCGGGAAAGTCGATCACTACAAAGTCATATATGCCAGGATCTTTCTCAAGCCACGGAAACGCATCGGCATTGATCACCTTCACCTTCGGCGCTGAAAACGCCTTCTGATTGAGGCCTGAAAGAATCGGGTGCTTGGAGAAAAGCGTTGTCATCTCTTCATCCAAATCAACCAGCGTTATCGCCTCTAGATTCGGGTATTTCAAGATCTCCCGCACTGCCAGCCCATCGCCCCCACCAAGCACTAACACCCGGCGCGCGGCCTTAAGCGAAGCTAGCCCAGGATGCACCAACGCCTCGTGATAGCGATACTCATCGCGCGAACTGAACTGTAAATGGGAGCTTAAAAACAGACGCAAATCGTCTTTCCACTTAGTAAGAACAATGCGTTGATACTTGGTTGTTTTGGAAAGAATTACATCGTCAGCATAGATGCCATTGTCGGCCGCTTCAGTGATCCGGTCGGCAAATCCCATGCCCGCAATCAGCAGAACCATCACCACTGCACAGGAGCCGCGCAACGTTCGAAGCCTGCCCAATTGCGAACGAAATACGAAGGTAGACCATAGCGCAACGCCTGCGTTCACCAGTCCAAACAGCATTGCAGACCTAACCATTCCCAGCTTCGGAACCAGAATCAGCGGGAATAGCAGCGAAGCACCCAATGCCCCCAGGTAATCGAAAGTTAAAACGTTCGATACCAGATCGCTGAACTGAAACCGTTCCTTCAAAATTCGCATCAGCAGAGGGATTTCAAGCCCCACCAGAATGCCAATGGCCAGCACCATCAGATACAGCAACAGTCTGAAGCCTTCGGTATAAGCGAAGCCCAAAAACAAAATGGCCGATGAAAAGCCGCCAACCAGCCCCACCATCAATTCAATAGTGATGAAGCGGGCCACCAGTCCACGCAGCACAAACCGGCTCAGCCAACTGCCGATTCCCATCGCAAACAGGTATGCCCCAATCACAGTCGAGAATTGCAGAATACTGTCGCCCAGCAGATAGCTGGCCAGCGCTCCGGCAATCAATTCGTAGATCAGCCCGCATGCCGCGATCAGAAATACGGAGATGAAAAGGACAACTGCCAACTAGTGCACCGCCGCGGCGATAATGATTCCGATGCCAAGCGACATCAGTCCCACCATGATTGCAAGAGCGGTGTTCTGCTTCTCAACAATTTCCTTCCACAGTTGGTACGGCGTGATGACATCCACCACAACGAAACTGCCAATAAAAATCACTACGCCAAGAATTGCGTAGAGTACAGCGTTTAGAAAATGTTCTGGATTGAGCATCATGCCTATTTTCCTCCTGTGTATCGTGGAGAGTCGTAATAATGGGGTCGATACGCACCCGGATTATTGCGCACCGATTTGGGAACGTCTTTTACTTCTTGATATTTATCGAAGCTGAAGCCTCGATACGAGAGCAGGCCATAGCCGCCCACCATCAGCATTGCGTACAACATGTAGAACGGTGTGGTCATCAGTCATCGTCTCCGGAACTGGAATCGGAACTACTGGAATCGGGCCCATAATCGCTTTCCAGCCAGCGCCTTGTTTCAAAATTGGCCTTCTGAATGCTATACCAGATCGGTGGGATAATCAGCAAAACTAGCGCGATCCAAAACAGATCCAGCCCTACCCCGCCCCGCCTGGCGATGATGTGGTAATTGGTCCCACTCGCCCGGTCTGCGGCCTCCGGTTTTGCTTCCATGTCAGGATCGATGCGGAAGTAGTAGGTGCCTGCCGGAACCCCGGACAAAGTAATCGCAGCATTGCTTTTACCTTCACTCCAGGTACCGTCCTCATCGCTGCCATAGTAGTAGCTGAGCGATTTAGAAAATTCCCAGGCGTGGCCCGTTTGTTCGTTAATCAACGTTACGCCTAAAAACGCTTCATCGTTATCCAATGTGGCCCGCATTTCCACGTCCAGTGTGCCATGACCCTTAATTTGAAACGTATCGGTGACAAACGCTTTGTCACCGGCTTGGTTGTGGTCAATCACAAATGAGCGATCAAATACTTTGTCCGCATTGGTAAATCCAACCAGCACAGTGGCCATCAGCACCATGATTACCAAGGTCCCCAAATACCAAAGCCAGGCCTTCGAAGGCTTCCCGTAATGTGGATTGGGTTGATTGGCGAATACAGAACCCGTAGCCTCCGGCAGTTCCAAACTAAACGCAGCACCGATGTAGGAAGCTGGCCGGTAAACCCCTTGGCTCCAGGTAATTTCGTCCTTGCCATAGGTTTCCGAAGAAAGCATCAACGGAGGAGCAATGTAATCGTTGGTGTGCGCCGTCTCACCATGGCGCACCTGCCAGGGAAATTCTCCAAAGATATAAGTAGTTTTCGCCGTAGCCGCCTGAAAGTGCGCATACTGTTGTCCAGCCAGCATCACGCCAGGTTTCGATCCGACGTTCTGCTCTTTAGGCAGTGCGTAAATCGATTTCACTTCGTTCCAGTGATTGGCGTAAAGAGTTAGATATTTGTAGCCCTTGTATGGATTGAACAGCAGATATTCCTGCCAGCTATAGACGGTGCCATCCACCATGCTTTTGCGTTCCTGAAAGCCAATACATTCGAACTCGCCATCAGGAAACTTGCCGCGCTTGCCCAACGGGATAACCGGGATAATCCGCTGCTTACCCTCGTAAGTCGAAATAATCTTGTGGTTCTGATCCAGTGCATCCAGCACCCGCAAGCAGGAAGGACAAACGATGCTCACTGCCCGGCCTAAACTGCGAACCGTCATCGCGGCACCGCAACCAGGGCAGTTCAGCCCCTTAACTTTCGGGACAGCAGCGCCGGGATTTACCAGTTCGCTCATCGCTTCCACCCATCGAATTCCCGAAGCCCAGTCATTTGCAGATCATCAAACGTGCACGATTCTCCAAGGTAAACAACTGGTGGAGTTTCAGAATAATCGATGGTCGCAAACTTGCCTTCCGAAGAACGCAAATCGAAATAGGTCACCGCAGCCTTGTCCCAATACTCGAATGGAAGGTCACCTTCCACACCAATGTACTTTGCCTGAGTGATGGAGGTGAGCCGGAACGTCGTGCCTTCAATCGGCAGTTCCATCCCGATGTTGCCGCCAGTTTTCGGATCTGGCCAATGAGTCTTATTTTCCCAACGCCGGGAGATGGCATACTCCAGTTGCGCATCACTAAGCCAGGCGCTTTTGCCACCCAAAATGATGTGCCACTCGTTCCACCCACCCAACTCATAGCCATAGAGAATGCGGCCAACCACCTCGAACGATTCACTTTTATAGCTGCCGCGAGTGCCCAGCATAATCGGCGAAGGGTCAAGCGGCCATTCACCAGTAACACCAACCGCTTCCAAATCTTTATCGTGCCGCACCAGGATCGATTTGCAAAATTCGCATGTCGTTTGCACCGCCGCCTGGTAGCGGAAGGTGATTTCGGAACCGCAATTCGGACAAGTGGCAGTCAGTTGCATGATTCGCTGTAAGGCCTCGCCAGTTTTCGCACACGCACTTCTGTAGCGCCAACGGCGCTCTTCAGACAGGCGGCGAAATCAAAGTCATCCCGCATACGGCAGCAGAATACGTTTAAGCACAAAGAACGGTATTCGGGAAAAGTATGACATGCCAAATGCGACTCGGCAAGCAGGCACATGCCAGTTATGCCGCCCGGACCTGGAAATTGATGCCAGACGGTGGGCTCAACCGGATGTAAAGCCATGCCCGTCACAAGGCAATCGAAGAGATCGCGCAGACGCGCCGGGTCAGCAAGAGCTGCCTCATCGCAACCCAGCGCTTCAACTACCCATTCACAACCGGAAGGATTCATTATTGTTGGCATTTGAGGGGCCGGATTGTTCCAGCCCCTAACACTGACACTATTCTTGCTTGGTTCCGCATTCACCACAGAACTTCGCAGGTCGCGGCATCTTCGCCCCGCAATTGGTGCAGAACTTCGTTTCCCCACCAGCGGCAGGTGCACCAACCGGCACAGGAGCCACTGGCACCGGCGTAACCGGCGGAGGCGCTTGTGGCGGAGGTGGTTGCTGCGGATTGATTTGCTGACCTAGGGCTCCGGCAAATTGCTGTCCAAACAGCAAACCAGCCCCAAGTCCCATACCTGTACCCACTGCGCCGCCGCCTTCATTGGCAGCAGCAATCGGGATCGATTGCGCCACCTGATATTGCGTGTATCGGGCCATGTCGCCAAGCATGTTCATGCTGATCCGTTCGTCGAGCTTCTTCTGTAACTCTTCCGGTAGCGAGAATTCCCGCACCACAAAAGTATCCAGTTGCAGACCGAATTCGGCAAACGCGGGCTGTAGACCGTTTAGAATCACTAGCCCCAGTTCAACTTGGTTGCTGATCATGTCCAGGAATGCAATGCCACTTTGGGCAATTGCATCACCCATCTGGCCCACAACAGTGGATCGAAGCTGCTCTTCAACGTCACCGATGTGTACTTTTTCTCTGGTACCAGCTACCTTTTGGTGAAACTGCTTGGGATTGGCAATGTGCCAGGAATAGACGCCGTTTCCACGCACGCGGATTGCGCCAAATTCCTTGTCCCTGATGGTTAACGGGTTCTGTGTACCCCAGCGCTGGTTGATCTGCTGGCGAGTAACAAAGAAATAGACGTCGCTTTTGAATGGGGACTCGAATTTCTTGTCCCAGTTCATTAAGTTGGTCAAAATGGGCAAGTTCTGTGTATTCAGCGTGTACAGGCCGGGCCCAAAGGTGTCGGCCGCACGGCCTTCATTTACGAACAAAGCTGCTTGCGATTCTCGCACGGTCAGCTTGCCGCCATTTTGGATCTCCATATCCTGCATCGGATAACGCAAGGATAAAATGCCATCCTCAGGCTCGGTCCACTGGATTACATCAATAAACTGTTTTGATAAGAAGTCACGCAGGCTCATTGTGTTTCTGGGAATCTCCTTCTACTGTCGAAAAGTATAACGCTAGTAGCCACCCCCTTGTTCCCAAAATCGGACAATACGTAAAAATGTTAGAAGGAATAAATAATCCGGGCGATAAGATGGAGTAGGATATGGCAACCGAACGGGAACGAATCGTACAAGCAACAGATCGCACCAAGCATTGGCGGCGCTGGGGGCCCTATCTGTCTGAACGTAGTTGGGGCACGGTGCGTGAAGATTATTCAGCAACCGGCCAGGCGTGGGATTATTTCCCATTCGATCACGCCGCAAGCCGCGCCTATCGTTGGAATGAAGACGGCTTGATGGGGATTTGCGACAACCACCAGCGAATCTGCTTTGCACCAGTGCTGTGGAATGGGAACGATCCATTTCTGAAAGAGCGTCTATTTGGTCTGGCCGGACCGGAAGGCAATCATTCTGAGGACGTTAAGGAACTGTATTATTACCTAGATTCCACACCAACGCATTCCTACATGAAGGCGCTGTACAAATATCCACAAGCCGCGTTCCCCTATCAGCAACTGCGCGAGGAAAACAAACGCCGCAATCGTACGGACCGGGAATTTGAACTCATCGATACCGGCGTCTTCTACGAAGACCGCTATTTCGACGTGTTCATGGAATATGCCAAGGCCGACGAAAACGATATCGTCATTCGCTACCGCATTATCAATCGCGGGCCGGAAAAAGCTTCACTGGTGGTGATGCCTACTGCCTGGTTCCGCAATACCTGGAGTTGGGGCAGGCTACAAGGTGCAATTCCCACCATGCAGCGTATGGGTGACAACTGGTTACTGGCGAACGAGCCCACCCTTGGGCCAATGAAAATCTGGTTTGAGGGAACAAACCGCCTTCTTTTTGCCGATAACAACACCAATACAGATAAACTTTGGGGCTATCATTCCAGCCACGGATTCTACAAGGACGCCTTTGAAGGCTTTTTGCTTCATTCGCACTTTGAGTCTGTGAATCCGGCCGGCACCGGCACAAAAGCCTGCGCCTACTATTCGATGGACCTTGCACCGGGTGAAGAACGCGTTATTCGCTGCCGTATTTGTCCGGATGGGGCAGCAGACGTGGATATTGACCAAGTGTTCGCTGATCGAATTCAGGAAGCCGATCAGTTCTACAATTCATTTCAACCCACACAGCTATCAGAAGATGCGCGCAAAGTAGAACGTCAGGCATTCGCAGGCCTGCTTTGGTCCAAACAGCATTATCACTACGTGGTTGAAGATTGGATCAATGGCGATTTCGGTGCTCCGGCCCCTCCTGCGGAACGGAAAAAAGGCCGCAACGCCAGTTGGGTTCATTTGTACAACGACGACGTAATTTCCATGCCCGACAAGTGGGAATATCCCTGGTACGCGGCTTGGGATCTGGCTTTCCATATGATTCCCATGGCTTTAGTTGATCCGGACTTTGCCAAAAGCCAACTCAATTTGTTCCTACGCGAATGGTACATGCACCCGAACGGTCAAATTCCTGCGTATGAATGGGCCCTGGGGGACGTTAATCCGCCGGTTCATGCGTGGGCTTGCTGGCGTGTATATCAAATCGACCGTAAGATAACCGGCACCGCCGATGTTGAGTTTCTCGAAAAGGCGTTCCACAAGCTCCTGCTGAACTTCACATGGTGGGTGAATCGCAAAGATTCCGGCGAGAACAACATTTTTGAAGGTGGCTTCCTCGGCCTCGACAATATTGGTATTTTCGACCGGAGCAAACCCCTGCCCACCGGCGGCTATATCGAGCAATCCGACGGAACCAGTTGGATGGCCATGTTCTCACTGAACATGTTGAAAATTGCCCTGGAGCTAGCCCTGGTCAAACCGGTTTATGAGGACGTCGCGAGTAAATTCTTTGAGCATTTCCTCTACATTGCCACAGCAGTTCATGGCAAAGGGGACGACTCTTTGTGGGATCCGTCTGATGGATTCTATTATGATCGGCTACGTTTGCCAGATGGCAATTCATTCCGCATGAAAGTGCGCTCCATGGTTGGATTGATCCCGTTATTTGCGGTAGACACTCTTGAGGCTTCAACAATCGAAGCCCTCCCCGGCTTCCGTCGCCGTATGGATTGGTTCCTGAAAAATCGGCCCGATTTGTGCAAGAATCTTGCCTCCATGACGCGCCAAGGTCAGAGTGAGCGACGATTGCTATCCATTGTCGGTCCGGAAAGGCTACGCCGGATTTTGGCAAAAATGTTTGACGAAGCAGAATTCCTTTCCGCTCATGGCATCCGGTCCTTGTCGCGCATCCATAAAGACCAACCGTTTAAAATGGATGTCAACGACCAGGAATACGAAGTGGGCTATGAACCGGCGGAATCCAGCACCGGCTTGTTTGGTGGAAACTCCAATTGGCGGGGTCCAATCTGGTTTCCGGTCAACTATCTACTGATTGAATCGTTGCAACGTTTCCATCACTATTTGGGGAACGATTTCAAGGTCGAATACCCATCAGGAAGCGAACAATTCCGTTCATTGAGCGATGTAACGGTCGATTTATCGCGGCGTCTGGCAGGCCTGTTCCTAGCCGACCCCAAAGGTCATCGTCCAATCCACGGCACAAACGAAAAGCTGCAGAACGATCCAAACTTCAGTGAGCATTTACTATTCCATGAATTCTTCAACGGCGATACGGGGGAAGGCTTGGGAGCTAGTCATCAAACAGGCTGGACGGCGCTGGTAGCAAAACTGATTCAACAAAGCGGTGTATGATCCGCCCGGTTTGCACAAGATGGGAGCTGCGACTGCTCCGGCTAAACTGCTTCAGCTTCAAACCCCATCTTGCGCTTCCCTGGCAGCGGTACAGGCTGCATTAGTTCCTTGATGGCTCTAAAAACGACCTGGAAATTTTCATCGTACTTCTTCTCCATGTCATTCACTTTTTGCAGTAAGTCTTTGTGCGTCGAAGCGATCTCGCGCAATTGGACGAACGCCCGCATGATAGCGATGTTTACCTGTACCGCTCGTGGGCTGCTGAGAACAGAAGACAACATCGAAATTCCTTGCTCAGTCAACGCATAGGGCAAATACCTCCGCCCACCCCGTGTCCCATTTGAGGTCACAATCTGTGACCTCAAACTCAAACCCGAAAGCTCCTCTTCGGTGAGGCGTATCATGAAGTCCTCTGGAAACCGCTCCAGGTTGCGCTTTACCGCTTGATTGAAAGCCTTGGTCGGCACTTCATAAAGTTCTGCCAAATCGCTATCCAACATAACTTTATGAGTCCGAATCAAGTGAATTCGACGCTCGATGATATTGACCGGCACCGAAGTTTGCGGGGCCAAAGATTCCTGTAACGTGACGGTAGCCATTGTATCTGTAGTGGCGGCAGGAAGCGAAACTTCTCAAAAAGTTGTTAAACGCGCCGCTTTCGGCGCAATTCAATCCCGATCCACGCGCCGTAGGAAATCGACGTAAGTAGAGTCAAAATACCCAACAACTGATACTCCAACGGCTTCACATATCGCAATTCAATCACTTGTGGCCCGCTTTGCGCCGGTTCAATCGTAAGTAATCCCAAACCGTTCTTCCGAATCGCACCACTCGCAGTCTGCCATCCGGGCAAGGCATTTAACCTGACGCTAATTACTTCGCCCGGCGCCGGGTTTACTTGCAATCGTAGGCCATCGCGAATCCATTCAGTCTTCACGCCGCGATCCACAGAGATCGTGTTCAGCATCGCTTCCACATCCGCAGTAACAACTGAACCCGCATAAACAACCTTGTCCATCGCCGCCTTATTCACATGCACAGCAAGCGCTGAACGAATCGGGTCACTCGCATAAATCGTTTCGCCTTCGGTCTTGTGAATCACCCGCAAAACGTCATCGAACTTTGTCTTATCTGGAAATGGCTTAAAAAATTCCTCGCTCTTGTCATTCCCTACAACTACAACGCCTGTCCCGAAAGCTTCCATCCAAACCTTGCTAACCGTCCCGCCAGGTTTTCCTTTATGTGAGGTCAACTGAAACAGCAAATCGAGCATTAACCGGTTCGGAAGACCCTGATCAAACCCACCACCCAATTGGCTCACTTCAGGAGTAAAAGTATTCAGCCATTGGCTAAAAGTACCAGGCGCAAAAACGCGCACTCCGGGCTGGTTTGCACGCAGCCACATGGCAATTTTGTACTCAACGGTGCGCTCAATCGTCGAACCCAGAATAGTCTTCCGGCTATACCGCCTCGCCTCTCGTAACGTGAAGAATCCACCGGTCAATAAAACCAGCGCCCCAACCAAACGAAGCCAACGCCACGGCACCATCGCAAATAGAAATACAACACTAGGAATCAGGAACAGCTCCATCTCAACGTGATACCGGCGCGGTTGCGGCAAAATGCCAAAGCCAAACCACTCGCGCGACATGGTGATCAATGTAAATACCAATCCCAGCAGAACAACCACCCGTACCACAAGTGGGGCCGAACCCTTCTGCAGCAACCAGTTCAACAACCAGCAGCCAACCAAAATACAAACCGCAGCGATGGCGTGCGGTTGCCCCATCCGGTAATTTTCCGGCACGATCTGGGAATTCTCTCGAATTACCATCAGCGTAGAAAGCGCCATCCATTTCGCAGCCAGTGCATAACCCCCAATACCCAAACCAAAGGCAGTCAGCCAATGCCTCCACCCAGCCGCCTTCGACGACAAGGCGATCAATACCCCAAGCCCGAGTGAAGTTGCCCCAATCCAGTTCGTCATCAGCACACAAGCTGACAGAGCCGAGGCCAAAGCGAAGCTCCAAGCGGTCTGCTTTCGAAGCGCGTACATCACGGCCGTAAACGCAAACAGCATCAGTGTGATCGCCGCCACATGCGGCCCTTCGCCCCACTCAATCATTACCTGCAAACGCCGTGGTCCAAAGTTGGAATGCAATTCATCCAAGATGCCCGGCACGAACCATATAGATGGGGAAATGGCAGAAACCGCCAAGGCGGCAAGAAAGCTTGTAGAAATCTTCCGCGATAGCTCATGCAGCAACAGGAACAGCGCCACTGGCCCCAAACAATAAAAGATGCCACAAACAATGTGGTAGGCAAGGCCCGTGTCGTGCACCACCCACCGGCTGAATGTTCCGACAATTGCCGGCATCAATGGTGGATAGGTATTCGGGTAAGGGATGCCAGTATACCAGTGACGGAAAAAATCGCCCGTCCCCGATTCAATTGCCTTCGCTAATGCAATATGCACGCCTTCAATGGAATAGAGACCGCCAAAAATGGAAATCTTGAAGATACGCGCACATACATAAAAGTTAGCCGCAAACAGAGCAATGATTGCGCCGAAGAAAGAGAGCCTTGTCCAGGCATCCCATTTGGAATTGGATTCAGAGATCAGAATACTTAAATCTTATCCGTAAACAGACTGATAATCACCATCGCAATTGCGCCAACCACGGCAGAAGCTGGAATCGTCAGCACCCAAGCCCACAAAATATTGGTAGCAAGACCCCAACGCACTGCTTTCAATCGTTGAATAGACCCGACACCAGCGATAGCGCCAGCAATGACATGGGTTGTGGATACAGGCATGTGCAAATAGGTAGGAATAAGAATCGAGATTGCAGCCGCCGTTTCCGCGCAAAAACCACCACGAGGCTTCAATCGCGTCAACCGTCCACCCATCGTCTTCACAATTCGCCAGCCGCCACTCATAGTTCCGGCACCAATGGCAACATAAGCGGCCACCATCACCCACGTAGGAACTACGAATACATCAATGTAGTGAGCTGAAACCAGCACGCCAGTGATAATGCCCATCGTCTTTTGCGCATCGTTCGACCCATGCGAGATGCTGAAAATTGCAGCCGAAACCAATTGCAACTTACGGAACCAGCGGTCCATTTTAGCGGGAGTTGCGTTACGGAAAGTCCAGTAAACGATCACCATCAATAAAGCCGCAAGAAACATACCAACAACGGGGGCCACAACGATGAAAATCAGAGTTTGCACCCACCCGCTGACAACCAGGGCTTCAAACATGTGCGACGCACCATGCACCATGGTAACTTTCGCCATTGCCGCCCCACCATATCCGGCAAGCAAAGCGTGCGAAGAACTTGTCGGCAAACCGATATACCAGGTGAACAAATTCCAGATAATGGCACCAATCAGCCCGCCTAAGATGACATAGGGCGTGACAAATTTCAGATCCACCATCCCCTTACCCACTGTTTTTGCCACACCAGTGGTAACCAAAAACACCGCTGCAAAATTCCAAAACCCGGCCCAGGCTACGGCCTGACCCGGCGTTAGCACACGAGTAGCAACAATGGTCGCAATCGAATTTGCTGCGTCATGAAAGCCATTGATGTAATCAAAGGCAAGCGCAACAATGATGATTGTGACAACAAGAAAGAAAGTCGAGTCCATATAGTTTCGAAGCTCGGCTTAGCTGTTTTTCACAACAACTTCCTGTATAAGGTCGGCGACATCTTCAAAAGCATCCGTCGTCTCTTCCAGGAATCCGTAGATTTCCTTAAGCTTCAGCACCAGAATTGGGTTCGTTTCGTTATTCAGCAAATCCGCCGTAGCCTGACGCGCCACGTAATCGGCCTTACCTTCCAAACGATTGATTTCAATACAATGCTTCATCACATCTTTATTGGACTGAAGCGCCAAGAACGCCTTGTCCAGTTCTTCGGAACATTGCTGAATAATTTCAGCCAGATCCACAACCACCGGCGGCACAGGGTCAACTTTATAAGCAACAATGCAATGCGCCGAATCTTCGATTCCGTCAAGCACGTCATCCAGGTGGCTGGCCAGCGAATGAATGTCTTCAGGGTCGAGCGGAGTGATGAAGGTGCGGTTCAACGCCTCCACCAGTTCATGGATTACTTTATCGCCCTTATTTTCAATCTTTTCAATGGTCTTGGCCATCTCCGGCAGTTGTGAACTACCCTTGCGCACAGCGTCGAGAAATACTTGAGAAGCTTCTTTGATCAGGGTAATCTGTTCAGAAAAGAGCGAGAAGAACTTCTCTTCTTTGGGCAGAAAGTTCATGCGAAATTAAATCCTTGGACCATTGGCACACAACGCCTTACATCGTTTCTAATAGTCTTTTTCAATGGCTAAACCATCTTTACATCCGATTGCAATGAACGCAAGCCCTAAGATGGTTACGAATCGGTTACAACAGGAAAAAGCTCTGTTTGCTTAGACTTATAAGGAGACTTTTCAGCATCCTGGAAGCGTGTATCAAGCAATCGGTGCAAATCGATATTCCCCATTGCGCTTAACATGTTCTCTTTGATGAAGGGATAGTCCTTTTCCATCTCAACGAAATAGTCCCGTAAAGAACGCCGTACAGTGCCGGTTTTCTGTGAACAACCGCAGGGAATCACCGGCGCGGTCAAATGGCCGGCATACGCAGTTGTAAGATCTTCACCCACGAAAACCAGTGGGCGAATCAAGCGGAAATCCTTCTTTGACGAATACGTGATCGGCGGTAAAGAACTCAGCCGGCCAGTGAACATCGTGTTTCGCAGCAGCGATTCGCAAAAGTCGTCCGCAGTATGCCCCAGTGCAATTACGTTCGCACCCATTTGCTTTGCCACGTCATAAACGGCACGGCGACGGTATCGGCTGCATTTGTCGCATCCATGATCCGGTTCGTCTTCCAGCAATTGAAAGCTAGGATCGTCGTGATAATACAGCCACTCCACACCCTTGTTTTCCAAATACTCTTTAAACGGTGCGATTGGCCGCAGAAATTTTCCCTGCTCAATGGTAAAAGCGCACACTTGAAAATCGATCGGGGCACGCTTTTGCAAAAGCAGTAACACTTCCAACAGCGTTACTGAGTCCTTGCCACCAGACAGACCAACGGCCACACGATCGCCTTCGCGAATCATGTCGTAACGGCTGATCGCTTCGCCAACCTTGCGTAGTAATGTCTTTTCGAGATCCAAGCTTCCATTATAGATGCTTGCAGCCGAGGAATAATAACGATAACATGCAATAGTCTAAAATGGAGACCCTTTTGCGCCTGCTTTCACTTTGCATTACGGTGTCTCTAGCGGCCACCGGCCTGGTTGCGCAGGAATCCCGCGGCGTCATTCTTGGCCGCATTTCCGACCCCAGTGGCGCACCGGTTGCCGGAGCCAAAATCCACGCCGTCAATCGCGCAACCAATACCGGCGCATCGTCAGTCACCAATCACCGGAAAAGGTAATTTCCGACCAGGATTACCCGCACCGCTTCGTAGTTAGCGGTATCGTCGAGTTACCTTTCGGCCGAGGCAAGAAAGTGTTGCACACCGCCGGAAGTTGGGTTAACGCAATCATCGGCGAATGGCAGGCGCAAGGTTGGTATGAAGGACAGTCGGGCCAGCCCATGGGCTTCGGCAATGCAATTTTCACAGGTAACCGGCACGAGATTCCATTGCCAGTTGCCAACCGCTACATCACTCGCTGGTTCAACATTGACGCAGGCTTTGAGCGCAATGCCTCGAAGGTGCTGGGAAGCAATTTACGTACCCTATCCTCACGCTTTAACGACGTGCACAGCGATGGAACAAACAACCTCGACTTCTCCATGTTCAAGTCCTTCCGCCTAAGCGAAAGATTCAAAGCGCAACTGCGTGCAGAATCGTACAACACACTGAACCACGCCCAATTCGCCAATCCCAACACAACACCCACCAGTACCGCGTTCGGCACCATCACGGCCGAAAAGGGTCATGGGCAGCGGCAAATTACTTTTGCGTTAAAGATGCTCTTCTAGCACCAAGTTAATGATAAAAAAACACCCGGCCGGCCATCACTCTATTCGGTTGAATTGAGAGAATAACCGGTCGGGGCGAGTTCTTAGTTAGCGCAAAGGCCGCTTCGGTCGCGCACTGCAGTTAGGAACCGCAAATGCATACGCTGAAGTGATCCGGTTTGCGCTTGTTTTTAGTTAGACTCCGGTGTAGGTCAACGTGATGTTCTGCGTTGCCTTGACTCCAGCGCCGTCGGTTACGATCAATTGCAGGTTGTAGGTACCCGGGCCATTGACGAATTGGATAATCGCCCGTGGGTTGTTCGAGGTCTGTAATACGGCAGGCACTTTCCCACCAGGCATAACCATGAATAGGTAGCTAAGATTGCCCGACCCGCTCACAGAAGACGAAGCGTCAAGAGTGATCGCTGACAGGGCCGTTGTCATTTCGGTGGGCGTAACCTTGGCCATCGTACCATTTGTCGGGGCTAGCGTTGCAGCCGTGGTCGACATGTTTAATGGTCCGTTTGCTCCATTAGGAAAGAATCCACCGGATGTTGCGTTGGCCTTATTTCCGTAGGCGAGATACAGCACCTGGCCCACAGTGCGGGTTTGCGTAAGGCCGTCCTTATCCAAGGGGAAGTAATTTGTCCCGCTTGGAGGAGGGATGATATCGACCGCGTCCACAGCCATACTGGGGATTCCCAACAATGCCATTTGAAGACGCACGTTTGCGGAGTGGGCAGCCTCGGCTTGAGCGATTCGCGCTGCAACCCCAAGAATTGCTTTGCTTGAGATAAGCGGTGCTGCGCCTGCATAAGCAGTCACGCCGATATCTTCCAATACTCTTGCCAATTGCAGGAAGTCAGTGATACCGGCAAACCCGATGCCCAAAGCACCCAGGTTAATTGCTGGCTTTGCAACCGGTGTCGCTCCGGCAGCGGTCAAGGCACCGCGAATTAACGCTACGTGGGCCCGCTCGTCGGCGGCAATCTGTTCTGCAACTCGCGCATAGGCAAGCTGAGTGGTACTGCCTCCGAAGTTCACCTTCGACCCACCAGTGGTGAGCCCCTGAGATCCACTGCCGGTAACGCCAATGCCCAATTGATCAATTGTCATTCCGGCGGTTGCCAAGGTGTAAAACTCTGCCTCGAGATATTCGAGATTGAGCGCGAAATTCAAAATGTCGGCATCTGACGGTCCCGCAGATTGAGCGAGACTCAAACCTTGTGTAGCTCCAAGAGCTGCACTGGCAATACCTATTTTAGTGAGAAAGGATCGTCGATTTTGCGCACTTTCTATTGTTTTTCCTAATAAACCATCTTGTTGCATTGTAATTGTTTTCCTTGATTTTTTTCTGCTCACTGACCATAGGCGTCTCGAGTCATCACGGTTTAATTTGCACTTCAATGACCAAAGTAATCTTGCTGAGAGTGGGGTAATTTAGTCGCCCTATTTACTGTAAGCGGGAAGAGCATGTTACGAAATTACACAGAGTGGGCAGAATATACCCTACGGGAAACTTTGAACCCACCCCCCCCAGGCAAATAGGGAACGAAGCCTATGAACCGGCAAGCGAGGCAGCAATCTTTAGCAGTTTTTCTTCTGCGGTTTCTTCCGCAGCCAGCGACGGCGAGCATGTTGGCTGCCCTTAGATTGCCCGCCATCTCGCACTGCTTGACGCACCTGCTTGACCTATAACCCCAACATTAACAATGGTATACTCTCCATTTTCGAGGCGTCAGCAGCTACTTCGAAACCCATACATTTTTTTCGTTAGGCTGGAACGCAGGAGATCATTGCGACCTGGTCGAGTCGCACAACTTGCCCCGATGTTTACTTCCAATGGGCATGAAGGGCTGCCTAAAGTTCGGCATCCTTCGATCCTTTCGTCATCTTTGGAAACGCCTCGTCAGCTAATTTCCGCAGAATACAAATACTTTTATTTCGTCTTAGAGTAGGTGAGTACAAGTTTCGGATACAGACATTCACATACTACTTGTAATTGTCAGTGGAGAACACCTCGACTAGCAGCAAGTGATTAGTGAATTAACTGGAAACAACCGCTTGTGTGAACGTCAACAAACCGGGAGCATATGAAGTACATATCCTCCACCGACCCCATCTTTTTTTGCAACTCGCAAGAAAAGAAGGAATAGCCGAACCTGATTATTAGTACGCTCACTTTGTTGCTTTGGATTTCAGTGTTGGCGAATAAAGCGAAACGTTAACACGTGCAACGAAATGAAGCGTGATGCACAATTTTACGGGACCTGGGTGCAGCTCTCAGTCTTTTCAGGTATTTGCAGTTAGACGCGCAGAGAGCGGAGGAATCGGCGACAGGATTGAACGCAAACAGGCCATGTGTCGTTGACTGGCTCAGATTACCCCAAAAGTGCGGAGGAGCCAAAAATTACCTTTACATTAAAAACCGCGTTACCCGT
Organism: Bryobacterales bacterium; assembly: GCA_038220135.1. GTDB lineage: Bacteria > Acidobacteriota > Terriglobia > Bryobacterales > Bryobacteraceae > JANXSF01. The sequence continues at coordinate 17,264 of JBBRJC010000008.1, forward strand.
TCGCCTGAATCGCGTGTGAAAGGTAAACTGGAAAGGTCACATTTTTTTGCTTAGGGGATCTGTTTGAACGATTACATACTTGCAGTGTTGCTGGGCATCATTGAGGGCCTTACCGAATTTCTACCCGTGAGTTCCACGGCGCACCTGCGCATCTTTGAATCAATGGTTGGGGTTGATCTTAGCGATGGCTATTGGAAAATGTTCTCCATCGTGATTCAGCTTGGTGCCATTGCAACTTTGCCGATCTATTTTCGCTCGGTACTTATAGACTTTCTAGGCACATTCCCTAAAGGCGCAAATGGTGACCGCACAATTTTGAACCATCCTCTTTCTCTTATACTTTTGGCATTCGTTACCACTGCAGGCCCCGCGTTTCTACTGAAAAAAGTGATCGGCAAGAACCTCGAAAATATCACAGCCATGGGCCTGGCACTAATCATTGGCGGCATCATCATGTGGGCGGTTGACTATTTCTACGCCACCGCAAAGCAGCCCACCACCAAGCTCGATCAAACCTCAATGGGGCAAGCTATTTGGATTGGTGCCTGTCAGATTCTGTCCGCCGTTTTCCCCGGCACCTCCCGTTCCATGTCCACCATTGCAGCAGGCCAAATCGGCGGCATGACGCGCCCGGTAGCTTTAGAATTTTCCTTTTTATTGTCAATTCCAACCATGGTCGTTGCCACTGGTTACGACCTGCTGAAAGCCCTTAAACCAGGTCATGACGTAGGCGCTTCAGGTCCGGTTCACATTGATGCACACGGTGCCATTCTGCTGGTGATTGGCTTGGTTGTTTCGTTTGTTGTCGCCTACCTTGTCGTGGCCTGGTTTATGAATTGGGTGCGCCAGCGTGGCTTCACACTGTTCGCCATCTACCGCATCATTGCCGGCGTGGCCGTAATCTTTTTTCAACTTGGTCTGAAGGGCTAGGTGTATCTGGTCTAGAAATAGAAACAGCCGCTACCCTTTTTGGCAGCGGCTTCAACTAACGCAAGTAGTCAGAGCTACTTCATAGCAACAGGCGCACCATTCAAAGATTCCGCTGCCACATTCGCCAGCACCCGATTGTTCCCGAATGAGATAATCTGCCCACCAAACGATACGAACGCCGACTCATTGTCATGAATGTTGTTCCCGGCAATCCGCACAAAGCTACCCACAGCAAAAGTCCCGATCGCGGTCTTTGAATA
>JBBRJC010000009.1:0-18161 GCA_038220135.1 Bryobacterales bacterium
CCGCGAACACAACATGGCCCGCTTCGCATAGGCCCAATGCTTTACTTCCTTACGCCATCCTTCTCGCGGACCCTTCTTTTGCGGAGGCGTTCCCAATGCGGTGTCCACTGACGCGTCGATAAGCGCTTCCTTGTTTGGAAAGTAGCGGTAGATCGCCATCGTTGTGAAGCCGAGCCGCTCGGCCACTGCTTGCATCGTTAGCGCCGCGAGACCGGCCCCGTCGGCAATGTTGATTGCAGCCAGTACAACGTCTTGCCGGCATAGCGCCGGTTTAGGCCCGCGGGCGGGACGTTGCTGCGAGTCCCAGAGCAAGCCACTTCGTTTGCGAAGCTGATCTTGATCGCTATTAGTGCTGGTGGTTGTTGCCGGCTTTGCGCCACTGTTTTTTCGAGCTTGCTGTGCAGTCTTTGCCGGCATCTCACTCCTGTAAAAAAACTATTGACAGAACTACTGTGTATAGCATACGCTAATCTGTGTACGCCATATACAAAAAGAAATAAAAGAGGAAAATACATTGTTACCATTCAAGAAGTTTCAGAATCGCCGCAGCGGGAAAACCGCTCAAACAGCTCTGCAAGTAGTTGCTACATTGGTCGCGGGACTGGCAGCAAGCGTTGGTGCGAGCGCCGCGGAGAGCGCGTTCGATTACCGGGTGCTTGCAACATCGAAGACGTCCACGATGGAGAGAGAACTCAATGAAGCTGCAGCTGCCGGCTATCGCTTCAGCAAGGTGATGGGTGGCAAAGTGACGAATGGGGGACAAGTGATCATTGCGATGGTGAAGGAGCCCCTGACGCCTGGCCAGGAAGCCCGTAAGTACAGATTGCTGTCGACCACAAAGAGCTCGACTATGCAAACTGAGATGCAGCAATTGGCCGATGGTGGGTATTCGTATCTAGACCAGACCGTTTTTGAATCAGCGATGGGCGGAAAGGAATTGGCGGTCATCATGGAACTCGATGCCATAAAGGAGCCACACTCTTCCTACCGGCTGCTTGCAACAACTAAGGCCACGACTATGCAGAAAGAATTGCGTGAGGTTGGAGCACAAGGATATGTGCTGTTGGGGTTCAGCGTTGGGAAAACGGGTGTGGGTGGCAGCGAGATCATTGCGATTCTAAAGAAAGAAAAGTGAATTGGCGCTTTGGGATAATTGATGTGCTATGGACATCACCGATCAATTCATTTTGGCCGCTCACGGATTTGGATTTCAGAAAGCTCAGTTGGACGTTGCCACACATTTATTGGCGGAACATCCGGAAATTGGGAGTTCTTCAATTGCCACGGCCGCAACAGCCGGTGATTTGCAAGCTCTGCAAAGACTGCTGGGGACGGCGGGCGTGGATAATCTTGCCGGGCCCAGGAATGCTACTGCCTTAACTTATGTAGCCTCCTCGTGTCTTCGAAGCAGCGGTCAACTTGCGTGTGCGCGATGGCTGCTTGATCAAGGTGCCAATCCAAATGCTTCATGGAAGGATCCTGAATTTCCTGATGCAAAACTGTCCTGCCTGTATGGTGCTACCGGGCTCACCAATAATTTGGAGTTGGCGAAGCTGCTACTTGCTGCTGGTGCCAATCCCAATGATGGTGAGTCTCTCTACCATTCCGCCGAACATCGTGATCATGCCTGCCTCAAGCTTCTGATTGAACATGGTGCCAAATTCGCGGGCACTAATGCGCTGCTGCGAATGCTGGATTATGAAGATGTTGAAGGCTTGCATATTTGCCTTGCGGCAGGTGCTGATGCTGACGATCAGGGGCGGAGCGCAGTTGTTCACGCGGTGATTCGTGGCCGAAGCGCTGCAGTGATTGAACTGCTTTTACAACATGGCGCAAGCACTAAGGGTGCCTATAAATTGGCCGCGTGCACCGGTGCCACGGCTGTCGCGGCATTGCTTTCGCCCGAGCCTTTATCCAACACCGAACAGTATATTGCGGCCTGTGCGGCAGCGGACAAAGAAAGAGCGGCTGAATTTGAAATGGATGTGGACAGTTTAAGCGCCCATGAATTGCAGCTGCTTCCGCATCAGGCTGAGCGCGGCAATATTGATTGCGTTCGCGTCATGCTTGAACTCGGCTGGCCTGTGGCGATTCCGGGTTCATGGGGCGGTTCTGCATTAAATCACGCCTGCTATCGCGGCGATGTGGCGATGGTTGAACTGCTATTGTTGCACGGAGCGCGTTGGGATGAGCCCAATGATTTTGGCGGCACAGCTTTGGGCGCTGCCCAGCATGCTTCGCGGAACGATCCGCAACCGGGTGCGGATTACTCAACTATATTCGTGTTGCTGGAGGCTAACGCTGACTTGCTTCGCCAGCAAGAACTTTACGATTGAAATCCGCTGATTGGCCGCGGGGGACGCTCAACGATTGCCACGCCGCCGACTTGAAATGCTTTGCTAAAAAAACAATTTGTCCGCAATGATGCGCATAGTGTGCTGTCTGACGATTGATGGCTTGCATCACCGAATGTGCTTCTCCGCGAATGGTAATCGTGCGGATCAAATCAGCTTCCACAAGTGGGCCAAGGGCAGAGAACAGGCACTGCCAGCCCGCTCACTACATGGCTAATAACTGCTGTTGTGAAGCTGTTGGGGTCGCAAATTCCTGATTGCGATTGCGGTCCATCGCGACCGCCATATGCTGCATCACGTGCGCTATGGAGCCATTTCCTGATCTAGAGACAGCAACAGTTGTTCATCACTTACCTGGGCTATTGAACCATCGGCCAGCTTCATGTAATACCGAAACAGCTCGATGGAATCTTCCAGATGGGAAGTGGTGAAGTGCAGCGCCATTGCCTTATTCCCAGCTTGTTCGCAAATCCATTTTAACGATATCGCTGATGGCAAACGTGTCGCGGCTGGCATAGGATTCGGCCAAGCCCACGCCGATCTTACTGCCAGCATAAGCCAACGCGATGCGGCGTTTTTCAATCACCGCTTCCAGATTCACAAATCGCGAAACATAGCAGGCAAGTGCCTGCTTTACGGCTCCGAATTCTTCGGTCACATCCACGGCAAACTGCACGCCCTCTTCGGTTGTGAAAATCACACGGTCTGGCGAGTGCACTGCAGAATAATCGTCGACTGCTGGAATACCGGAAAGTACCGCCGATTCCCAACCCAGTTCGGCAGCATAAAACGAATCGGGGTGAAGGGAACGAAGCGAAGGCAGAATCAACGTTTTCGGACGCAAGCGGCGCACCGTGCCAGCCAGTGTCATGCGGGCTCCAATGCTGTTTTCAAGCCTGGCGTCGGGCATGGCCAGCGTGCCGCGCCAGAACAGTGCCAGGCATTCACCGGCGCGCTTTGACTCTTCCAAACGCTGCTCGGTTAACCCTGTACCCGTCATCTCTCCACGTGTCAAATCTAGCACGCCTGTTTTGTAACCGGCTGCGGCCATCTTCTTCAGCGTGCCACCGCAGGACAATTCCACGTCGCCCGGTTGAGCGCCAATCGCCAGCACATCCAATTCCGGGACGTTCAAAAAATCAATATCAGTATTCCAGAACATTCGCCTACCAGTTGTATTCCTGCCGCTTGCTGTAGCGCGGCCCGGAGCCCATTATGTAAATCAGAATCATGCCTGCCAAAAATCCGCCAATGTGAGCAAAGAAAGCCACGCCACCGGTTTCATTGACTTGGCCTAAATTGCCGAATCCGCTGAAAAACTGGATCACAAACCAATAGAGCAGGATGAATACGGCCGGAATTTCCATGGTGGTGACGAATACGAAAATAGGGACAAGCGTCACAATTTTCGAGCGTGGAAACTTCACCAGATAGCCACCCATCACGCCAGCAATTGCACCACTGGCACCAACGGTTGGAATGCGGGAATTTCCGGAAACCAGCGTTTGCACCAGACCCGCTGCGATTCCACAAAGCAGATAGAAAAGCAGGAATTTGTTACGCCCTAAGATGTCTTCAATATTGTCGCCGTAGATCCACAGAAACCACATGTTGCCGATGAGGTGCATCCACCCGCCATGCAAAAACATGGAGGTGATCAGATCGAGAAATTGGAAGCGGGCAGGGACCAAACCATATTGCGAAAAGAGCCAGTTTAGCGAGAACGGATCAAGCGAATACTCATACAGAAAGACCAGTATGTTTACGCCAATCAGAAAACCCGTCATCAGGGGGCGTGAGTGGCTCGGCTCTGTGTCGCGTAAAGGGATCATGAAGCGCGGCTGGCGAAATCAGAATGACTGCGGCGTTCTCCGCGCTGCATCAATGCCAGCGCTTCCTGCTTCTCTTTTATTCCGCCACGCGCACCGATTGCTGTGCAATTTAATGCCGCCATGGCGTTTGAAAAGTTAAGCACATCCTGCATCTCCATGCCCTGAAGAACAGAATAACAGAAGGCTCCGTGGAACACGTCACCAGCGCCGGTGGTGTCTGCGCAATTTACAACAAAAGCTGGCGAATAAACGAACTTGCCATCCATGCGGGCAAGAGAACCGTGCGCGCCCAAGGTCATGGCGGCGCACTTCATTCCGTACTCGTTTTGAATCATTTCAAGGGCCTTGAACGGGTCTCGCTCATTGGTCCAGCCGACCGGAAATTCGCTCGACGCCACAAGGTAATCCACGTTGGGCAGCACTCTATCGAAGCCGTGATAAATCGTATCCACATCCACTGTTACGGGGATGCCGTTGCTATGCGCGATTTTCGCGGCCTTGGCTACCGCTGCTGTATCGTGGCCGTCAATATGCAACATTTTGGCGCAGGTGATCATCTCTTCGGTGATCTCTTCCGGCTCCAGCCGCAAGTCTTCCGTGCGCCGCCACAGGATTGTACGCTCCCCAGTGCTGTGATCAATTATGATGTACGCCGATTGATTGGCGCAGCCTTTACGCACCTGCAAGTGATCGAGATTGATGCCCGTACCGGCGAGGCTTTCAATTTGAATGCGACCCCGTTCATCGTCTCCGCATGTGCCAATATACTTCACGCGCAAGCCAAGTTTGGCGCAGGTAACCATGGCTGAGGCCACTTGGCCGCCGGGGCTCAAAATCTCTTCTACGAACGGTTCTTTGCCCGCGTAAGCTGGAAACTTAGGGACAATCAACAAGGTGTCTGTGGCGTTTAATCCTACGCCAACGATATCGAACTGTGACATAAACCATTTTGAATGTAGCATGCCGGGGCAGCTCCACCGTAATATGAACATCTCTAAATTGATTCTTTTTTGAGATTGCTGTACTCTAATGAATAGCCGAACTCCAACCTGGAGGCGGGGGACCCAAGTATTTGGGGCGCAGCAAGCATGATCTGCTTGCAGGGTACTTTCAAGCCCTAGCCCGACAGCTAACCTCGTAGGCCGAATTTGAAAGCTGTCTTTATGACAGCCACTGGAGCCTTTTTCCGTGCAGATACAACCTGTGTCGAAGACTACGAAAATCGTAGTTGCTTCGACCGTAATGCTTTCCTTCATCACTTTCTGGAGGGCTGCTGCAATTGTCCTATGCGATCTTGCATCGTCCTCTTTCTACGCCGGCGGCATCGCTGAGGCGGCTATCGGCAGGTCCGCCCCGTGGTTCATTCTGGGCATTATGTTGTTCGGCTGGGCCATTCGTTCCTTCTACCTTGAAAGCTGTAGCATGTTTGTCCGCGGCGGTGTTTATCGCGTGGTTCACGAAGCGATGGGCGGCACGCTGGCCAAGTTTTCCGTATCGGCGTTGATGTTTGACTATGTGCTGACGGGACCAATTAGTGGCGTGAGCGCGGGGCTTTATCTTGGTGGATTGATCAACGAAATTGCCGAATTGGTGCAACACCCGGAATTGAAGATCAATGCGAATTTGTTGGCTGCATCGCTTGCTATCGGAATCACAATTTACTTCTGGTGGCAGAACACCAAGGGGATGCATGAATCAAGCAGCAAGGCGTTGCGGATTATGCAACTGACTTCGGTTATGGTGGGCATTCTGATTGTCTGGGCGCTGATCACGATAATATTGCATGGCGCAAACCCGATCACTATGCCTTACATGGAGAATTTCAAATTCGGGCCAGCGGCACTTGGATGGCTGAAGAATACGCCGCTTCCCGGCTTCTGGTCGATCGCTGTTCTGATCGGCTTGGGGCACTCGCTGCTGGCTATGAGCGGCTTTGAAACCCTGGCGCAAGTGAACCGCGAAATCGCCCACCCGAAGCAGGAGAATCTGAAAAAAGCTGGGACTGTGATTTTCGTCTACAGCTTGATTTTCACGACAATGGTTAGCTTTCTGGCCGTGATGTTCATCCCTGATGGTGAGCGCACAAGCCTCTATATCGACAACCTGATCAGCGGCATTGCTATGTATCTGGCGGGGCCGCTGTGGGCACGTCTGGCGTTTCACGGCTTTGTTGTGGTTGTTGGGACGATTATCCTTGCAGGTGCGGTTAACACGTCAATTGTTGGTTCCAACGGCGTGCTGAACCGTGTTGCTGAAGATGGTGTATTGCCTGATTGGTTTCGCAAGCCGCACGCCCGGTTTGGTACCACGTACCGCATGATCAACATGGTTGTGATTCTGCAAATCCTGACCATAGTTTTAAGCGGTGGGAATATGGGGCTGCTTGCTGAAGCCTATGCTTTCGGTGTGGTTTGGAGCTTCGCCATGAAGGCGGTTAGCGTGTTGGTTTTGCGTTTCAAGAAGCCTGGAGCACGGGAATATCGCGTAGGGTGGAATTTCCACATCGGCAAGACGGAAATTCCGGTTGGGCTTGGTTTGATTTCGCTGTTCCTGTTTGCGCTGGCGCTTACTAATCTGTTCACAAAAGAGATCGCCACTATTTCCGGCATCTGTTTCACTCTCTTCTTTTTTACGCTGTTTTACTTCTCTGAAAAGTACAACCGTAAGAAGAACGCTGGCATGCATCACGAGCATGAAAAGTTTCATTTGGAAACTTCATTCGACGCTTCAACGGTGCGTCCTGGTTGTGTTCTGGTTCCGGCGAGTAATCCGAACATGTTAGGTCACGTGAAAAAGGCGATTGAGAAAACTGATATTCGCCGCATGGATATTGTGGTGTTGATCATCAAACGCTCTACCGACGAATTGCAGACTGATCAGCTTTTTACTACCGACACCGCTGAGCTTTTTACGCGGGTTGTGACGATGGCTGAAAAGGCCGGCAAGCATGTGGAGTTGATGGTGATCAGCAGTCCGCGCATCAACATTTCGATTGTAGAAACAGCGGCTCAATTGAAGGCGTCGATGGTGGTGTTGGGCAGTTCGGGCAAGATGTCTGTGGATGAGCAGGCCAAGTACTTTGGCGATCAATGGGAGAAGTTGGAAGAGAAAAAGCAGATGTCGCTGCAGATAGTGGAGCGCGAAAGCGGTGCGTCGAAGTACTTCAATTTAGGGCCGCATCCGCCGCGTTTGTGGCCGGAAGATGTGGATCTTCTGCACAGGCTTTGGTTGAAGATGAGCGCGCAGAATGAAGGCCACAAGGTGCATCATCGCGATGTGATTTCTGTTGCGCTGGAACGATTGCAGGCGGATCTGGATAAGGGTGTTCAGATCACCGGATAGACTCGCTGACAAGGTGGGCTCGAAGCCCACCTTTATCAAAGTTCCTAAGCCCAGAATCCGCTAACCGGTGTACCTTCAACCAGCTTGCGCGGCTGCTTCAGGTCATTCAAGATTTCCATGCCCGGATCGATGCCCAGCGCGGAATAAATCGTCGCCACAAGATCGCTTGGGTGCACTGGCTTATCGGCTGGCGACGATGCCTGCGCATCGCTCTTGCCATACATCGAACCACGCTTCACGCCTGCGCCGGCAATCACTCCGGTATAGCAATACGGCCAATGATCACGGCCATCCGGCGAATTTGTGTTGCCTGAAGTGCTAACACCCAAGCGCGGGCTGCGCCCAAATTCACCAAGGCAAACCAGCAGCGTATCTTCAAACATTCCGCGCTGATCCAAATCTTCAATCAACGCTGAAAGCGCCTTATCGAGCACCGGGCAATGCAGATTCTTCAGGGGTCCAAAGTTTGCCGCATGCGTATCCCAAGCCGTGGTTTCAGGATCGCCATTGGCCACAGAAGGCCAGTTCACCTGCACAAATCTTGTACCCGATTCAATCAACCGCCGTGCCAGCAATGCACTCTGCCCAAACGTTGTCCGCCCATAGCGATCACGCACAGTATCGGTCTCTTTATTTAGATCGAACGCATCGCGCGCCTTGCCGCTGAGCACCAGATCGTAAGCCTTTTCGTAATACTCATTTAACGCAAAAGAGCTGACGGCTTTGTCCAGTTCCTTCATCGATCCATTGATGCCCTTTAGCAGCGTAAAGCGGTCCTTCAAACGATCCGGCGTAACTTCGGCACGAAGCGTCAAATCATCCAGCTTCACTTCTTTGTTCGGATCCTGATACAAACGGTACGGGTCAAATGCTTTGCCCAAAAATCCAGCAGCGCCACCCTTGCCGATCACGTTTGATTCCTGCAACGGACGGGGCATTTCCACAAACGGCAGCATCGGCCCTTCAGGCGGCATCATCTTCGCAATCTGGCAAGCCATGTGCGGAAAATCACGCGGCGATGGCGGTTCCAACTGCCCTGACGGCGATACCTTATCGGGAGCCCAGCCGGTCATCATTTGATAAATAGCGGCAGTGTGATTGAACAGTCCGGCAGGTGTGTAACTCATCGAACGGATGAGCGTCACCTTGTCCATTTGCTGTGCAAACAGCGGCATTGTTTCCGCCACTTGAATGCCGTCAACCTTGGTCTTGATCGCTTTGAATTCGCCTCGAATGTTCGACGGAGCATCCGGCTTGGGATCCCAAATATCGATGTGACTTGGGCCGCCCTGCAGGAAGAGCATAATCACGTTCTTCGCTTTGGCTTTGTTCTGCCCTGTGCGCGCCGCAGCTGCCGCGCCCTTGGCTTGCATTTGCAAGAACTCCGGCAGGCTTAAACCGAGTATTCCCAGTCCACCGGCACGCAACAATTCACGGCGCGAAAGGCCATCACAAGTTCTTACAGCACGACCAGGAATATAAAGCACAGTATTCAGGAACTCCTGCGCCTTATTATATGCCTTTTTGTTTTGTCAGGAGAGCCACTTCCGCAGGAGTCAACATTCGGTGCGTGCCAATCTTCAAATCGCCGATCCGAATTGGACCAATGGCCACACGGGCCAGCGTCACAACCTTGGCTTCCAGAGCTTCAATCATTCGTCGCACTTGCCGGTTGCGCCCTTCAGTAATCGTTATCTCAATCTCGCAATCCTGCCCACGTTTTACGATTGCTGGTTTCGTTGGTCCATCGGAAAGCTCCACGCCTTGCCGCAGTTGATCCAGTTGATCATCGCTCAGCAATTTGGAAGATTCCAGTATGTACGTCTTCGGAACTTTGTAGTCTGGATTGGTCACGCGCTCAGCAAACATTGTGTCGCTGGTGAGCATCAATAGCCCGCTGGTATCCATATCCAACCGCCCGACGGGAACCACATATTGCCCCACATTTTCGAGCAAATCGTAAACTGTAGAGCGCTTCTGGGGATCGGTGTAGGTGGTTAAATATCCCGTTGGCTTGTGCAGCAGAATATAAACCTTCTTGGTTGCCCGCAGGGGTTTGCCGTCGAAGGAGACTTTATCCCACTCCAGGTCAACCCAATGATCGGGCGTCCGAATCACTTTGCCGTTAACAGCAACCCGGCCCGCGCCAATCCAACTGCGTGCCTCGGACCTGGAGCCAAGCCCCGCCTTTGACAGCACGCGGTCGAGAGTTTTTATGGGTCGTTTTTCTTCCAATGGATTTCTATTCAGGTTTATGTCTGGCACGGCCCGCAGCCGCATCCCGATCTGCCGCCGGCAGCGTCGAATTGAACGACGCCCCATACCCGGTAGTTTGACGATACGGATACTGCTGCCAGGGGTCGCGGCCTTCAATGCGTGGATCAGCGGTCTCTTTTAAATATGCCTCAAGCTTGGTTCGCAATGTTGAAAGATTTTGTTTGTAGGCCGGGTCCCCCGCGCGATTGTCGATCTGCTCCGGATCTTTTTTCAAATCGTACAGCTCTTCACCTGGTCGCTTGCCGAAGCTGAGATCATACTGCTTTGCGAATGTTTTCTGATTCCGAGGGTCCAGCATAAAGGCTGGCGTTGGCCCTGCATCCACGTCACCATGTGGGGTTTTATTGGAAGAAATAAAGTCCCCGCCCGTAGGCCAACGGTCCGGTTGAAAATTCCGAATATACAGGAAATGCTCTGTGCGAATGGCGCGCATCGGATAGGTTGCACCATCCGCCCGCGCCATCACATGCCGTTCCAGCCCTGTAATCACGTGATCCCGAGTAGGGTCTGGCGCCCCGGCCTGCAGCAGTGGAAGCAAGCTTTTGCCTGCCGTGCCAGCCGCCGGCTTCAACCCTGCGGCTTCCAGAAACGTAGGTGCAAAATCTTTGTGACTGACAAACTCCTTTACCGCTCGCCCTGACGGAATCCGCTTCGGCCAGCGCATTGCAAGGGGCATGTGTGTGCCGCCGTCATACAGGTTTACCTTCGCCCGCGGAAATGGCCAGCCATTGTCGCTTGTAACCACGATAAGGGTGTTGTCAAACTCTCCAGTCTCTTCCAAAAGCTGCAGCGCGCGCGTCAACTGTTGATCGAACCATTCCACTTCACTTGCATAATCCAAAATATCTCCACGTACCTCTTCGCTATCCGGCCAAAACGGCGGCACAGTTACAGCGGCTGTCGATTTCCCGATTGCCTTGCCCGCACCTTTGCCGTACGCTCGATGAGGCTCAGTGGACCCAAGCCAAAAGAAGAACGGTGCGTCCTTAGGGCGGGCCGCAAGGAAGTCGCCGAAGTTTGCGGCATAGTCGCGCGGGTCAAGGCCTTCGCGAATGGCGCCGGCGTGCTTGCGGGTATTGAATTCCTTCCCCATTGGATGCCGCGTTAGCCCGCCTGCCTTCCAATCCCCAGGCCCCCAGCTCTTCCCGGTCCAACCAGTGAAGTAGCCTGAATTTTCCAATAAATGTGGAAATAATGGCAGATCTTTCGCCAGTGTTCCGTACAATACGCCACCTTCTCCTGTCTGCCAAATATTGCGGCCAGTGAGGATGGAACTACGGGAAGGGGTGCAGGAAGGACATGTGGCGAACGAGTTATGAAATAATGCCCCTTCCCTGGCAATGCGGTCAAAGGCAGGGGTCCGGGCCAGCGTGTTTCCATATGCAGTGGCATGCGGCCAGGATTGGTCGTCGGCAATCACAAATAAAATGTTGGGGCGTGGTGGTGGTTCAGATTTGCAACCGGCCAAGGCGAGGGCGCCAGCGGCGAATCCAAACATCTTGCGGCGAGTAATGGACTGCATAAGACTTATATTCTATTCGGAAAGCGACTCTCCGTCTGCAAGCATCCAGACCTCTAGGGATTGGTCCAGAATCCCCGCCCGCCGACCGCCATCAAATCCGCCAGCCGTAGCAACTTGTTCTGCGAGATACATAGGAGTAGCCTTACTTACTGTTTCCAACGTTTCCATCGCCAATAACAACGAGCATTGTGCCGCGTGGTCCTGTAAGTCCATCGCTTGCAAATGGAAGACTTATATTGGAAGTTACTCCCGATGCAATCTTGAAAATGGCGGCGGCGCCAATATGGGTTGCCGCCGCCTTGTAAAAGGAACCGAGCCGTGAAGCAGCCATGCCTGCGTGCGAGGCCGTAGCATGTCGGTAAGGCTGATACGAGCCATTTCCGTCACCCTAGCCCTATGGCGGCAACGCTGTTAAACGAGTAACTGCGGCTGTGGTGTTGGTTGTCTGACCCATGGCATATAAGGTTGCGAAACCTGAGCTTCTTCACCGATGACTGGGCCATATTAGATCCAGCTTCCACCCTAAATCATCTTTAACGCCTTTGCACTATCTTGACAATCTTGACGTTATTACTCAAATAACAAATTGCCCACTTCGCCTCAAGGCAGCCTCTGGTTCGCGCAAGTTTCAAGTGGCACGACAAATGGCATGGGCCGTTGTACTTCTCATTGACGGCAACCCAGACTGGTGGTAGGTTCTAAGAGAAACCCCTTAATTGAATACGGGGTTTTCGGAGGAGCAAACACATGTTAGGAATTATTTGGACCTGCATAATCGGCCTGATTGTCGGAGCCGTCGCGAAATTTGTTCTACCAGGGAAAGATCCCGGTGGAATCTGGGTGACTATGCTCATCGGCATTGCCGGCTCGATCGTCGCCAATTTTCTCGGTAAGTCTCTGGGCTGGTATGCCAGCGGCGAAGCAGCCGGGTTTATTATGTCCGTTATTGGCGCTGTGGTGCTGTTGCTCGCGTACCGTATGTTTAATAAACAATAAGTAGTTAGACAGGAGGGCAATCCTTTGCTTGAAACCCTTTCCAGTATTCTAGGCTTGTCCTTCGTTTCTGGCATCAATCTTTACGCGGCCGTCCTTACGGTGGGGCTAGGCATTCGCTACGGCTGGCTCACAGGCATTCCGCCGGAACTGCATGTGCTCAGTCATCCGGTTATCCTGGGCCTCGCCGCCGCCATGTATGTGGCTGAATTCATTGCCGATAAGGTTCCATTTTTTACTCCAATCTGGGACGCAATTCATACTTTCATCCGGCCATTAGGCGCGGCGATACTGGCCATGCAAACGGCTGGAAAGCTCAGTCCTCCGCTCCAGATTGTTGCCGCACTCGCCGGAGGCACAATCGCCCTGGGCACCCATTCCACCAAAGCCGCCACGCGTTTGCTGGCCCATGTTTCGCCGGAACCTGCCTCTCATTCCGCCATCAGCATTGCTGAGGATTTCGGTGTGGTTGCGCTACTTGCGCTTGCCTACAGCCATCCGGAAATCGCCGTTCCGCTGATTGTGGTCATGCTCATTGCCGTGTCGTTTTTTCTGCCGGCCCTTTTCCGCGTTCTGCGCTTCATCGTCAGTGGCATTGCGGGCCGCATTAGCTCTTTTGTGCACAGCGCCGATGCTTCCGATATTGCTCAATGGGCGACGCTTGACGGCACTAAGGGCTTTCGTTGTTTTGTGCGTGCCGGGCCCCGGTTGAGCCGATTGAAGGAAGTTTATTTGCTCAAAAAAGGCTCGCAGTGGCTAAAAGTGGAGCGAAAGCTGTTTCGCCCGGTCACAGAATCTCTTTTGGTGTCCAGCGCTTCCGTTGCTTCCGGCATCATCTACGACGTTGCGACCCTCAAAAACGGTAATGCAGAACAAACTTTCTACGTCACTAAAGAATGGGCCGCAGAATGCCGAAAGATCTGTCAGGAGCAGATTTTTGCCGGTGTTGCACCCGCTGTATCCAGAATTGGTTGAAACCTCTCCGTCCGAGGGAGTTGCTATATCCGGGGTAGTTCGAAACAATAGATAAATGACTGCCCACGTCTACGTAACTCTAAAACGCACTGTTCTTGATGCACAGGGCCAAACGGTTCAATCCGCACTCCGCGGTTTGGGTCATCAATCAATTACCGATCTCCGGCAAGGAAAGTTCTTTGAGATCCGGCTCGAAGGTGTAAGCCTCGAGCAGGCCAAGGCTGAGATGGATAAGGTAGCACAGGAAGTGCTTTCCAATCCTGTAATTGAAGACTATAAAGTCGTAATTATCGAATAGAAAGAGGGATCTACTATGTGCGGAATCGTTGGATATATCGGGAATCGAAAGACGGTCCCCATTATTTTGGATGGGCTGCGTCGTTTGGAATACCGAGGATACGATTCCGCCGGCCTTGCTGTTTTGGGTGCTGACGGAAACCTGGTGATTCGACGTGCTTCGGGAAAGCTGCATAATCTGGAAGAAGCCGTGCGCTTGAACCCGGTTGAAGGTTCCTACGGCATCGGCCACACTCGCTGGGCCACCCATGGCCGGCCAACCGAAGAAAATGCCCATCCCCACACTGGTCCCAATCGTAGTGTTGTATTGGTACACAACGGAATCGTCGAAAATTACCTTGATTTGAAGCACGAACTGGAAGCTGAAGGGCACCACTTCATCACTGAAACTGACACCGAAATTATTGCTCATCTGGTGGAAAAATACCTGGATGGGCCGCTCGAAGAGGCGGTTCAAAAGGCTGTAAAACGGCTGTCTGGTGTATTTGCGCTGGCTGTGATGTCGGTCAAAGATCCAGGCAAAATCGTCACCGGCCGTAGTGGGCCTCCAGTTGTTGTTGGCCTAGGCGATGGGGAATATTTTGTCGCTTCCGACGTACCAGCAATTTTGAGCCACACTCGCGACATGTTTTTCTTGGACGACGGCGATATGGCCGTGCTTACCGCCGATGGCGTAAAGCTCATGGATTTTGACGGCAACCCCATTAAACGCCAGGTGACCCATATACTGTGGGACCCGATTATGGCGGAAAAGGGTGGCTACAAGCACTTCATGCTCAAGGAAATTTATGAGCAGCCACGTGCGGTGCGCGATACGCTTTTAGGCCGCGTTAGTCAGGATACGGGCAAAGTATTCCTCGAAGAGATGAACATCACCGCCTCTGAATTTGCAGCCTTCAAATCTATCAAAATCATTGCTTGCGGCACTAGTTGGCATGCGGCGTTAGCCGGTAAGTTCATGATCGAAAAGCTGGCCAGGGTGCCGGTTGAAGTCGATTACGGCAGCGAATTCCGTTACCGCGATCCAATTTTAGGTCCGGAAATTCTTACCGTTGTAATCAGCCAGTCGGGCGAAACTGCCGATACGATTGCGGCCCAACGCGAAGCCAAGCAAAAAGGGTCGAAGACACTGGCCATTTGCAATGTCATCGGTTCCATGATTCCGCGCGAGGCCGACGGCACTTTACTAACCCACGCCGGTCCGGAAATCGGCGTCGCTTCAACCAAGGCATTTACCTCGCAACTAACCGCTTTATTCGTCTTGGCGCTTTATCTGGCGCAGCAGCGTGGAACTATCAGCGATGAAGAATCCTTGAACATCGCTGGCGAATTGATGCGCTTACCCGGGAAACTGGAAACACTGCTGTCCCGCGATATGGGCTACGCCGACATGGCGAAAACTCTCTCAAAGGCGCACGACTTCTTGTACCTCGGCCGCGGCATTCACTTCCCCATGGCTCTTGAAGGCGCGCTGAAGTTGAAAGAAATCTCCTATATCCATGCAGAAGGATATCCGGCCGGCGAAATGAAGCACGGGCCCAATGCACTGATCGATGAAAATCTGCCAGCAGTGGTGCTTGCGGCCTACGATCCTTCCGACGTGAGCAGTCGCCTGCGTTACGAAAAGACGCTGTCCAATATTCAGGAAGTTAAGGCTCGCGAAGGAATTGTCATTGCCATCGTTAATGAAGGGGATCGCGATGCGAAGGGGATGGCCAGCTATGCCCTGGAAATTCCAATCACTCATGAACTGCTTCTGCCAATTCTCGAAGTTGTGCCGCTACAATTGCTGGCTTATCACATTGCCGTTCGATTGGGCAAAGATGTAGACCAGCCACGCAACCTGGCTAAGAGTGTGACGGTGGAGTAGCGATCGTTATTTCAACGCGGGCGCCGGATTAAGTCGAATCACATATTTGCTTTTCGGCGCCAGCTTAATCGGCATTATGCCGCCCGCGTCGCTTTTCATTTCTTCCACTTCCCGGTCATCCGCTTCCATGTCGTAGCGGGTGTTCGGCTTCAGTCCCAAAACGTACATCGTTTCACCCAGTTGCGACTCGGCCGGAATCCGAATCCCGTCGTACCAGAAGTAGAGCATCGTTGCCGCCACTTCAATGGGCTTCGGCTTTGTCCCAAGTTTCAAATCCTTGCGCTCACCGCCCTCGAACATCTGGGCCTGCTGGCCGGAAAAGTGAAACCACGAAGCATCGTCATCCCAGGTGGAGCGCAAAACCAGCCGCCCCGACGAACTGTGATGTTGAATCAACGGCAAATGGTAATAGCTCAGCCCCGGCTGATAAGGATTCGCCCATAGAAATTCATAAGTAATCCCAAAGGTTCCGCGCATCATGAACCGGTCGTGGATCAGCCAGCTTTGGACAAACTGCGTTTCCTGCGCATTCGTATCGTAGGCAACCATCGCCAAATCCGCAGCCCTGCTTAGCGCCGCGATTCGCAAATCCGGCTCCCCATCGCTGATATAAAATGGGATTCGATATTCATTCTCAGCAGCCGGAAAAACAGCGGGGTAATAGCTCAAAATGTGATAAGCAGGAAGCTCTTTGAAATACTTTCCAGCATCTTCGCGCAACTCCACGTTAGTGTTGTCGCGCATTACATGCAGCAATTCGAACAGCGCATAGCTTTCCGGCCTCGCCACGTCTTTCGACCCATCCCGCAAACCGGCGGCAAGGTCCTTGCGCCACCAGTCGGTCACAATTGATTTCAATTGAGCTTCGATGGCATCGTTTTGACCATGCCCCACAAGCGCTATTAAGGCCATGGTGCGATCGCGAAGCTCCGGGATGCCCTTCGACCTGGCCAAGGCTGCTGCGCCTTTGGTGAGCTTCTCAGCCAACGTTTTCGATTGCGCTTCGCTGAGCAGTGGCTGGCACCAGTCGAAAACTATCGCCAGTTGCCGCAAATCCTTGGCTTGCGGACTCAGTGCCCAGTCCACCGCTTGCTTGCCGAAATCCTTGGCGTCAGTAATCTGGTAGTAAAAAGCCCACGCGAATCCAGGCTCCGGCATGGCCGCTTTACCTGCGATCAACGTCTCCAGTTGCCGCCAGCGTGGCGAGTCCCTTTCCCGCTCGCGCCTCAATAGCCGCAGCCGACGAGAGGGAAGTAACAATCTGGGGTGTTCGGTGGAAACAGAAACGTCTTCTTCCGGCACGGGCGCGTCCTTGATTGCAGATGATTCCGTGTTCTGTGCCCTCGCTGGCATCAGCGAAACAAGAAGTATGGCCACGAAGGTGAGTCGTCGCATGAGTCTTGACCACATTGTGTCACACCGACACACCAGCGGGCACTTATGACCCGGATTCGAACTTTTTTTGCTAAAACACTTGATTTCTTTTCAATGGTTTGGTGCAATGTTTGCGTTGGTAGTTCACTTGCTGAACTTACCAATGAATTGAGGAAATTCACTTTAACCAGCCCTCTGAGGCAATAGACAATCCAGAAGAAGCGAGTGGGCTGAATGACAGCGTGCTTGCGGGAGCCGGTAACCATTTTAGAACCGCTCCTTCTAATGATTGCTTTAATGCATCAGAGGGAATTTTTTCGACCCTCTGGTTGTTCCTTGAATCAAAGATTTTTAAGTTTTAATAAAAGCCGTTTGATGCGCGAATTTCCGCTGCTCTGGCCAACAAAAATTTGTAGTTCCACCCGGGTGCACGTTCCGGTATGACTGACTTTCTGATTTTGTAATGATTGGACGCGGGACGGATCAGGAAGCAAAGGACATTTCAGTCTCCCGGCGCAATCACCCTTGCCCGCCTTGGGCGGGCCGTATCGGAAACAGGATCCCTAGACTACCAAACCTGTTTTCGATACGGCTTTTTTCTCAATCGGGGCTGATTGAGAAAGACCGTTTACCAGCTTAATGTGCCGGTACGAGGAGCCTCTGCCGCGTTCGGCAAATAAAGCGTCCTGCATTTTTCGCAACGATAAACTTCGGCGTCCTTGCCGTAGCTCGTCTTAATTTCTTCACCAAACCCAAACCATCGCTTCAAATGACCCGCGCAAAGTTTGTCCTTTGCATTGCGTTCATTACAAGCTCTCATACGCGGAACGCGGCGTTTCAGCTTCGTTCCATCGGCGAGTGTTGCTACCAACTCGGCAATTTCCGTTGGTTGCATGGCCGGAGTCGTCATAAATTTTCCGAAGTCTCAGTATATCAAAACCTTAGACGATGTCCAGTGTCTTGTCGGAAGTTTTCGTGGCAAAGTAGAAATGTCCTACAAAGGACGATTTGCGAATGCCCCCTTTCCCTTATCTCAAGTTGTGATGCACTTCAGCGCGAACCAGTAAGGGCGCGCGGCTATTGCGCGGCGAATGCAAACCCTTGACGGCGAGCACCGTTCGTACATCGACTCAGATGCCGCGCCGCAAGTTGCAATGTCTCAAACGCATCAAAATGCATTTGGTTAGGTAGAGCTTGTCCCGTATGCCGGTATTTTCAAGAAACTATTCCGCGCGAAAATTATCGCGTTTAAAACGAAGCACTTAAGTTGGTCCAAGTTGCCGCCTCTTGGCCTGGAATCAGAGAACCTCGCCTAATGGTTTAAG
>JBBRJC010000010.1:0-18014 GCA_038220135.1 Bryobacterales bacterium
TGGATTGCTGCTACCGCCCTTCTTTACGATGCGCCTCTCGTCACCAACAATCCTTCTGACTACGAGGGGGTGGCCGGGATCAAACTACCCGCCCACGAATCAGTTTTTCAAAAGCGCAAAGTGCCCGACAAGTGGACCCGCCAGAAAGTGACACTGGGCGGCCGTAACTTCTCAGCCGCAGATCATTATCCTGTGCCGGCCTATCCAAATCCCCTCAGTGGAAACCGGCGCTATGTTGTAATCAACACGGGCTTGACGATTGAAGATCGCAAATACCGTGGCGATTCCGGCATGTCCCGATTTGGAGACTGTGCAATCTTGAAAGTTAATCCGGCAGCCGAAGCCGGCGATGTTGCCACCGCCGGCTTGTTCAATGCTTTTTTGAAGGCTACTTGATATTCATGTTGACCGTGTTTGAAACGCGGCCCGATACCGTTAACACAACCTCCACCTTTCCCTTGCCAATCAGCGATCGGGGAATGGCCACGTTGTACTGATCGAGTCCCTGGTAAGTGCCTTGGGCACCGGCATACAATACATCAGCCTTCACCGAGCCGATGGTTGCAGTGGCCGATGACTGGTCGCCAATTCCGCTGCCGTACAACACCAGGTAAACGGTTTCAGTAGCCGGACCAAGATCCACCGGCGACTGCGAAACTGCTTCTGAAGTCTGTACCGTTCCACTAACACGAGTCAATGTTGCAGCCGCCAATCCACTTGCGTTCGCCATAAAAATGTTTGGATAAGCGTTACGAATGTTGAGTGCGCCGGCGTAGGAACTAGACCCAACTTTCACCGTAGCCGTTGCAAAGCCAAGCGCACAATCGGACGGGATTCGATAGTTGATCTGTCCCGGAGATGCATAGTAAATCGAGGCAGCCCGCTCGACTCCGCGGGAATCTTTTACCGTCACCGTCGCGCCACCCAATGTGGTTGGCCAAACTGCGCTGCTTGCCGTTTCTGTAGATGTTGCCAGGACGGAGCCAAACATGGGGAACGCCGCCATAAGCGAACCGGGGGCTGAAGGGCCTTGTTCAAAAGATGCGCCGGAAACATGAACGGACGAGGGAACAACAACGGGCCCGCCAGCATCGGCACCACTTGCAACACTGTAGCTTGCCCCGTCGATCGCATTGAACATCGAAACGCCGTTCACCCAGATGCCCTGCGTGCCACCACCAGTTGCTGACTTCGTGGTTGCTGCCACCGGTGCCCGTGGCAATTGAATTTGAAAGCTCTGATTACTGGGGAAGTTGTTGAACACGCCGCCCGGCATGTCCATCGCAAACCAAGGCCCCATTACATAACTGCCTAGTCCGTTGGAATTCATATAGACAGTTGAATCCGTAAAGCGCAGCCGTTGAACTTCAGCAAGCAGCGGGGTTGATGAGCCGCCACTGATGACGACCCCGCTTGGTACATCCGTCGGCCATGTAGTCTTCGGTCCAGTTGTTGGCTCGTAGCCGCTAGTGACCAGCGCCGTTTGTTTTGAATTCTTGATCGACCATGCCGCTAGTGCCGGGGCGGTGGAAGCCGCTTGAGTCAGCGTGCCATTAAAGTAGTCGGCAGCAGAATCGGGAATCGTGCGCGCCGTGCCACCGCTCACCGTACCGTAGAATTGGCCCGAGAAAATGTATGGAAATGCCGGCGTTCCTTTGTCATCAATCGTGATGAAATATGCGTAAGTGCCTTGCGGATATTCGGGTGTTACCGTTAGGCGGCCATTGTATTGATCCAGATCGCCAACGCTTTGTACCCATTCGTGATCTTCCAGGTAACGGCCAATCGGGTAAAGCGTGCTTATTTTGGGGCCATACTGCGCTGCTGTCAGTTGTTGCGAAACGCCGTTATGGATTGGCAACGCCCAGTCGGGAAGGGAAGTGCGTTCGGTAATGTTGCGCACCCTGTAGCCTGAGGCCATTCGCCTCACCGCGCTCTTTGCATCCTTCGAATCAGAGTAGCCATAGGGGCCGTAAATAGGAAAACCGTCGAATGCCCAACCCAAAATCGGCGAATGTGCATAAGGCGCGGGCTTCTCCTTATATATGTCGCCAATGCGCGTCGAACGAACCAGTTCAATGTTGTCGCCGAGTTGGGCGCGCAGGCAAACCGGGTTGGCGTGGTGATGATAAGTCCCGTTGCCCGGTTGATGGCCAATACAAGCGTCGAAAGTTTGCGCCTCACCATAAAACGCATTGCGTTGCCAGATGCGGTCCCCCGCCGCACCTCCAGGGCCAGGTCCGCCGGGCGGCTGCGCGAAGGCGGTAGAGAGGCAGGTGAACAGAATGAAACAGGCGACTTTAGGCTGCATAATTTAAGTAAACACGGTGGATGTAAGCGTTCGATTAGAACGATTGCTTGAAATTGTAAGGAATAGGTAAATCAAAAAACTTTACCTCCATGCTTTGAGCTCAAGCATCTATCCGTCGTTAGACGTTACCATAGATAAGGATCTCTTTGTCTTCACTTCGATTCAGACTATTCACCGCTGCGGGACTGGCCGTGGCCTCAATTGTTGCTCATAAATTGCGCAGCTTTCTTACGCTGCTAGGCGTCATCATCGGGGTTGCATCGGTGGTGCTGGTCGGTGCTGCGATTGAAGGGTTGGGTAATTATGCCGAAGAGAGCACGTCGAAGGCTTTCGGCAGTGAAAGCTACCTGTTGGCGCAAATTGCCAATGTCGGCCGAATGACGCGCAAAGAGCGTGCCGACAAGTTGCGTCACAACAAGCAGCTTCGCAATGAAGATTTGGCTTATCTGGAACTGACAACCGGAGACCAGATCTTGTACAGTTCTTACCGTCAACAGCCCGAAGACATCAAGCACAACAGCTTAACGATGGAAGCGGCGAACATATTGGGAGTTTCCGCCAAATTGCCTGAAATTCGCGACATTGTGGTTGTCGAAGGCCGATTTTTCACAGAACAGGAAGAACAAGCCCGCCAACAGGTTGCAGTAATTGGGCAGGACGTGGTCACTGAGTTTTTTCCTTCCGTGGTGCCGCTCGGCCAGATGCTCACCATCCGAGGCTACGCATTCTCTGTGATTGGCGTGCAGGAAAAATTGGGTTCCGCCGATGGCCGTTCGCAAGATAGCTCGGTTTATATTCCTGCTACCGTATTCAATCGAATTTTTGGGCCAGCGAAAAGCCTCTCTATTTTTGCCCGCCCCAAAGCGCAGTCAGGTCTCACGCTGGCCGAATCCCTTGACGTAACCCGCGTTGCCCTTCGCACCCGTTTCAAGGCGCGTCCTGGTGCCGAAGATCCGTTCGACTTTCTTACTCCAGATTCCATTCGGGCATTTATCGATTCTCTCCTTGGACTTGTAAAGGCAGTCGTAATCCCGGTCACCGGCATTTCGCTTGTTGTAGGTGGCATCGTGGTCATGAATATCATGCTGGTAAGCGTGACCGAGCGCACTCGCGAAATTGGCTTGCGGAAATCTCTCGGCGCCAGACGTGGCGACATCATGCTGCAATTTCTTCTGGAATCGGTAATCATGTCGGCAATGGGTGGCTTCATCGGGCTTTCGCTTGGGGCCCTAACTGCCTTCGGCCTATCGTATGCGTTGGGCCTAAAGTTGGGCGTTTCGCCCGCTTACGCGGTACTGGCGATCGGCGTATCCTCAATTGTTGGAATGGTTTCCGGGTGGTATCCGGCCAGCCGCGCCGCCAAACTTGACCCCGTGGAGGCACTGCGAGCCGAATGAGCCTCTCAGCAAAAGAAAACCTGAACATGGCGTTAACCGCCGTTTGGACTAATCGATTTCGGTCCCTACTCACCATTCTTGGCATAGTGATCGGTATTACTACTGTTGTAACTGTTTCCAGCCTGCTCACTGGCCTGCGCAAAGGCGTGATTACATTTTTTGAGGAATTTGGCCCAGACAACATATTTATCAGCCAATTTAGCGGAGACCCCAACGGCCGCCCAAGCCCCAAAGAAGCCAAACGCCGGCCAATCAACCCCGAATACGCCGAAATCATCAAGCGCCTTGCCCCATCGATTGAAGAGACTTCGATTGCCATGTTCATTCCGTCCATTATTGGACGACAGGCGCTTGTTGCAAAAGTACCCGGATATGAATCGGATTCAGTCTCAATGATGGGACTTTCCGCGTCCGGGTGGACCACCCAGCCGAAAAATTTGACGTCTGGCCGAGTGTTTACCGCCGAAGAGGATACAAGGGCAGCGCGGGTCGCAGTCATTGGTCCGAAGTTGGGGGAGGCATTATTTCCCGGTGCCGCCGCAGTTGGGCAAACCATCAATGTAGGTGGGGCTGACTACGTCGTGATCGGTGTTACCGAGGAGGCCAAAGGAGGCTTTTTCGGTGAAAATGGCCTGGATCGAATGGTCACAATACCTCTGCAAACCGCCCGCCTGCGCTATCCAGGGATGGTGGATCGCTTTCAAGTTACGGCGAAAGCAAGGCAGGGGCAACGCCTCGATGCGTTTGAAGAGGTTCGAGCCGTGATTCGGCGCACACGAAAAGTGGAAACAGCCGCCGTTGACGATTTCGTGATCTCAACAGCCGATCAGATCGTAGCGCGGTTTGAGGGGATTACGGCGATGATCGTTCTGGTTTCCACCGCACTTTCAGGCTTGGGGTTGCTGGTTGGTGGAATCGGCGTAATGAACATCATGTTGGTAAGCGTCACTGAGCGCACGCGCGAAATTGGCGTTCGTAAGGCTCTTGGAGCTCGTCGAAAGGACATCATCCTTCAGTTTCTAATGGAGGCCGTAACTCTAACCAGTCTTGGAGGTTTGCTCGGCATCTTGATTGCCGTGACGATAACTCTGATCATTGGAAAGCTGGTCACGTCGCTGCCTTCGGAAGTCCCGCCATTCGCACTCGTCCTGGGTTTCAGTGTCTCGGTAGCTGTAGGTTTATTCTTCGGTGTCTGGCCAGCATACAAAGCTGCGCAACTCGATCCAGTAGAAGCACTTCGATACGAATAACCGAACGCATTTGTATAGCGGAAGTAGGCCTGCTAGGTCGATTTTTGCCCCCAAAAATATATTTTAAAGATTTCTCACAGACTCTGTATTCCAGTCGATACTAGGTAGGGTATGCTTATCCCGTCTAGGATGAGATTTTAGTAAATAAATTCTTGTGAAAGAAGAAATTTTCTCCCCTTTGTGAAAAAGTTCTTGATATGATGAAACAAGTTGTTACACTCTTAAGCGGTACCAGGGGTATTGTGGTACGGTGCAGGGTAAAGTACGAGCGAAGATTCTTTGAGAGGAATCTCGCCTTGAAGCAACATATACATGTGGCCGTACAAGTTGCGCAAGGATTGGCATGGCACTGATATTTCCTAAGCAGTTGGATTCGATTGTCCGTCTGGCGATCCCCCTTATTGGGTTGGGTGTACTCGCGGGCATAGGCGGAGCGTTTTACATAACGCAACCTGATGTTCTTGAGCCAGGCTACCAACCTGAGCAACCGGTGCCGTACAGTCACAAACTGCACGCCGGAAACCTCGGTATGGATTGCCTTTACTGCCATAACACAGTGGATAAATCCTCGTTTGCCGCAGTTCCTTCCACCCAAACCTGTATGAACTGTCATGGTCAGGTGAAGAAGGAAAGTGAATCATTGCGGCCAATTCGCGAAAGTTACCAAAGCGGCAACCCGGTTGAATGGGTCAAAATTCACAAGCTTCCTGATTACGTTTATTTCAACCACAAGGCTCACGTAACAGTGGGCGTTAGCTGCGTAAGTTGCCATGGCCGTATCGACCAAATGGTTGAGGTCAAGCAGGTTGCCAACCTTTCTATGAGCTGGTGTTTGGAGTGTCACAGAAATCCTGCCCCCAATGTGCGGCCCGTGGAACTGGTGACAAAGCTCGATTGGAAACCGGAAGGTCGCGACGCAGCTGATATCGGGCGTGAATTGGTTGCGCAAAAGCATATTAATCCGCCGACGAATTGCTCGGGGTGCCATCGATGATCGTTCAGATAGATCCAGTTAAGCAAACGGGTAAGAAGTATTGGCGCAGCCTCGAAGAGTTGTCCAACACCTCTCAGTTCCGTCAATGGGTAGATAAGGAATTTCCCTCAGGTGCCGGTGAGATGCTGGACGGCAATTCACGCCGTCGCTTCCTCAATATTATGGCCGCCTCGATGGGGTTGGCTGGCTTGACCGCCTGCCGCCGCCCGGTGGAACATATTCTGCCATTCGCTAAGAGTGTGGAAGAACAGATCCCGGGTGTGCCGCTTCACTATGCCTCAGTCTTTTCGTTAGGAAGCAAAGCGCAAGGGCTTGTTGTTGAATCAAATGATGGCCGCCCAACTAAGATTGAAGGTAATAAGAAGCATGCACGTTCTCTTGGTGCAGCTTCCGGATTTGCGCAAGCTTCGGTGCTCAACGTATACGATCCTGATCGCTCGCAAGTAGTGCTCGAAGCAGGGAAGAAGTCCAACTGGGCTAAATTTGCCGAATTCTGGAAGTCGCAGAATTTGGGTGATGGTGAAGGTGTACGGGTACTGACCACCGCCAATATCTCACCTACTCTCGCCGGCCTCGAAGAACAGTTTCTTGCAAAGTATCCTAAAGCCCGGTTTGTTGAATACGAAGCCATCAACGAAGATGAGCTTTTAGCTGGTTCCGAATTAGCGTTCAAGCAGCGTGTGCGCCCTGTCTATGATATGGAAAAGGCACGGGTTGTGGTTTCCCTCGATAGCGATTTCCTGTTGCACGATGCCGCCGGCTTGGACACGATTCGCGGGTTTGCTCGCGGACGTAAGAATGAGCATGAAATCAGCCGTCTCTATGCGGTCGAGTCCAATTACTCCACTACCGGGGCTCAAGCTGATCATCGCCTTCGTTTAAAGCCCTCTGAAGTGCTCGGTTTTGCGGCGGATCTGGCTCGCGAAATGGGTGCTCTCCCGCAAGGCCTGAAAATTCTCGGCCAGGACGGCAAGTTTGGCAAATGGGTCAAGGCTGTTGCCAAAGATCTGAATGAGCACAAGGGAACTTCCGTTGTCCTTGCTGGCAGCCGTCAACCAGCTGCGGTTCACGCAGTTGCGGCTTTACTGAATTCTGCTTTGGGTAACGTCGGCACGACTGTCGAATATGTGAAGAACGACCGGCCTGCGATGGGCGAATCGATCGGCAAGTTGAGCGCCGAAATGGGCTCGGGTGCTGTAAAGACCCTGCTCGTTCTTGGCGGAAATCCTGCTTACACTGCTCCGGCCGATTCCGGCTTTGCCTCAAATCTGAGCAAAGTGGGAAGCGTGATTTATCTCGGTGCAGAAGCCGATGAAACTGCTAAAACCGCCAAGTGGCATTTGCCGCAATCTCACTTCCTTGAAAGCTGGGGCGATGCGCTGGTTGATGGGATTGCATCGGTTCAGCAACCTCTTATTGAGCCTATGTTTGAGACCATGTCAGCCATTGAGTTGCTGGCAATGATGCTCGACAAGCAGGGTAAGACCGTTGAACTCGTTAAAGCACAATGGAAGCTGGACGATAAGGCGTGGCGTTCGGCACTGCACGACGGCGTAATCGAATCAGTGAAACCGGAATCCGTGAAAGTTGCTGCTGATGCAAAGGCTGTGGATGCTGCTGTAGTTGCTGTCAAAAAACCGATGAGCGGATTTGAAGTCGGCTTCTACCCAAGCGCAACCACCTACGATGGCCGCTTCGGTAACAACGGTTGGCTTCAGGAAACTCCAGAGCCGATGACGAAACTGGTCTGGGATAACGCTGCAATCATTTCGCCGAAAACGGCAGAAGGGTTGAAAGTTGTCCAAGGCGAGAATATCTCGATTACTGTCGCCGGTAAGACTGTTAATGTACCGGTAATGATTCTTCCAGGGCACGCTGAAAATTGCGTCTCTGTTGCTTTAGGCTATGGACGCAAGGTAGTTGGCCGTGTTGGTAAAGATGTTGGGGTTGACGTTTATCCGATTCGCACCGCAGCAGGCATGGGTTTTTCAACTCAGGCGACAGTTGCCAAAGGGACCGGCACTCACAATCTGGTCACAACCCAGGAACACTTCTATCAGGAAGCCCGCCCCATCGTGCGCGAAGCAACTTTGGCCAAGTATCATCACGAAAAGAACTTTGCCACTGCGGAAGATGAACACATCGACGAATACTCGATCTACGGTTATCACAAGTACGACCAGGGTAATCAGTGGGGATTGGTATTCGATCTAAACGCATGCGTTGGTTGCAATGCTTGTGTAACTGCCTGCCAGGCCGAAAACAACATTCCAATTGTGGGCAAAGATCAGGTTGAAAAGGGCCGCGAAATGCATTGGATCCGGCTTGATCGTTACTTCTCAGCAGAAGGCGAACATTCCGACGATCCGCAAGTGGTTTATCAGCCTATGGGTTGCCAGCATTGCGAAACCGCTCCTTGTGAATCGGTTTGCCCGGTTGCCGCCACCACCCATTCACCGGAAGGGCTCAACGACATGGCTTACAATCGCTGCGTCGGAACCCGCTATTGTGCGAACAATTGTCCCTTTAAGGTGCGTCGTTTTAATTACTTGAACTGGCATAAGGATATGGAAGAATCCATGAAAATGGTTTCCAATCCGAATGTATCCGTTCGTATGCGCGGCGTGATGGAAAAGTGTACCTACTGCGTGCAGCGTATCCAAGAAAAGAAAATTCAAGCCAAGGTGGAAGGCCGTCGCGAGTTGCGTGATGGAGAAATTCTCACAGCCTGCCAGCAAACCTGCCCAGCCGAAGCAATTACGTTTGGCAACATCAACGATCCCAACAGTGCGGTTTCCAAGTTGAAAAAGAAAGATCTCAACTACGGCCTGCTGAAGGAATTGAACCTCAAGCCGCGCACCAGCTATCTGGCCAAATTGCGCAACCCTAATCCGGAGCTCGCATAACATGGCGCAAGATCTCCTAGAAGAAAAAGATAAGCTGTACCTCGAACGAATGAACCAGCCACTGGTTCATGGCGATCCCAGTTACCACGAAGTCACGCGCGTTGTTTCTGAGATTGTTGAAGTTCGCACCCCAAAAGCTTGGTACATCGCAATCGGCATCACCGGTAGCATCACCTTGCTGTTGAAAATGATGATCGTTTACCTGGTTGCGAACGGTATCGGTGTTTGGGGTAACAATGCTCCGGTCGGCTGGGGTTGGGATATTACCAACTTCGTGTTCTGGATCGGTATCGGTCACGCCGGCACTCTAATTTCGGCAATATTGTTTCTTTTCCGTCAGAGGTGGCGAACTTCGATCAATCGCTTCGCTGAAGCGATGACCCTGTTCGCTGTGGCTTGCGCCGGTATTTATCCGGCATTCCACGTCGGCCGCCCTTGGCGCGCCTACTGGCTATTCCCGATTCCGATTGCCGATCACGGCATGTGGCAGAATTTCCGCAGTCCACTTGAATGGGACGTTTTTGCAGTTTCCACATACGCGACAGTATCGGCTTTGTTTTGGTTTGTTGGTTTGATACCCGATTTGGCCATCCTCCGCGATCGGGCAACCACCAAGATTCGCAAAACGGTATATGGCGTTCTCAGCTTGGGTTGGCGCAGTTCATCGGAACATTGGAAGAATTACGAGAAAGCATACATGATCCTGGCGGGTATTTCCACTCCACTAGTGCTTTCTGTACACACCATTGTTTCCTTCGACTTCGCAGTTTCAATCATTCCAGGTTGGCACACAACGATTTTCCCTCCGTATTTCGTCGCCGGAGCTATCTTCTCAGGGTTCGCCATGGTTGTTACTTTAATGGTAATTGCACGGTGGGTGTTCAAAGTTGAGAACTTCGTTACGATGAAGCACCTCGAAAACATGAATATGGTCATGTTGGCAACCGGCACAGTGGTCGGCTACGCCTATGCGACTGAGTTCTTCATCGCATGGTATTCCGGTAATCCATACGAACAATTCGCGTTTATCAATCGGGCAACTGGCCCTTATTGGTGGGCTTACTGGACCATGGTTTCCTGCAACGTTCTTTCCCCCCAGGTTTTCTGGTTTAAGAGTATGCGTCGTTCTATTCCCGTCATGTTTGTGATCTCGATCATAGTGAACATTGGGATGTGGTACGAACGCTTTGTAATCATTGCGACTAGTTTGCACCGCGACTTTTTGCCATCCAGCTGGGGTTACTTCCGGCCAACAATCGTCGATATCCTGACGTTCTTCGGAACCTTCGGATTGTTTTTGACTCTCTTCCTGTTGTTCCTTCGTTTCCTTCCTATGATTGCAGTTCAGGAAGTTAAGGGAACAATCGCGACGGATAAACACTAAGGGGAACCCAATGATCAAACCGTTCATTGAAAAGCTCCTGGCTACGAAAACCGGCACCTACGGTGTTGCCGCTGACTTCAACTCTGATGTTGCGATCATGATAGCCATCAAAAAAGCTCGAGCCGAAGGTTATACGAAAATGGAAGCCTACACGCCGTTTCCGATCCACGGAATCGATGAGGCGTTGGGCAATCCGCCGTCCATTCTTGGATATATCGTTATAGCTTGTGGGTTGACTGGGACTGCGATTGCTGTCGCGCTCACTTGGTGGGTGGGTACAAAAGCTTACCCACTGGTCATTGGGGGGAAACCGCTCTGGGCTGTTGAGTATAGTTTGCCGATCATTTTTGAGTTGACGATTCTTCTGTCTGCCTTTGGAGCAGTATTCGGAATGTTTCACTTGAACCGTCTACCGCAGTTTTATCATGCGCTGTTTAACTATTCGAATTTCCCGAAGATTTCTGACGACAGTTTTGTGTTAGTGATTGAGTCGACAGACCCCAAATTTAATGCCATTAGGGCTTCTGAATTCCTGAAGTCGATCGGTGGGTCAACGGTTGAGGCGGTGGAGGAGTAAATGAGTTCCGCAATGTTAAAAATCGGAGCAATTTTCGGCTTCGCACTCCTCACCGGTTGCGCTGGAAATCGCCAAACCCCACTTGAGATCATTCCCGACATGGATCATCAGGAAAAGTGGAAAGCGCAAATGGAAAACCCATTTTTTGCTGATCGGCGCGCAAGCCGTAAACCCGTCGAAGGCACTGTTGCACAGGGTAAACTTTTTGCCGATGACAAATATCATCTTGGTGTTGTTGACGGCAAGTATATCGGACGCAATCCAGAAGTACTGAACAAGGAATTGATCGCACTCGGCCAGCGCCGATTTGTTACGTATTGCTCGCCATGCCATGGCCAGACAGGTGATGGCAAAGGTATCGTTGCGCTCCGTAGTTTGTGGCAAGTTGGAAATCTGCAGGATCCGCGCGTCAAAGAGTATCCAGATGGGGAAATTTTCTCGGTTGCCAGCGACGGAAGACGCCAAATGAGCGGCTATCGTAACCAGGTTTCCGATCATGACCGCTGGGCAATTGTGGCTTATGTCAGAGCCTTGCAGCGCGCCAGCGGAGCACAAATGGTCGACGTACCAGTCGACAAACAATCAGCGTTGCACTAGGAAAAGGATTCGATAACAGATGGCCCACGATCATCATCACGACGCACCGCTCGATAATTTCCGGCTTGAACCGGAAACTTGGGCGAAGGTACGCAATGTGCTTGCCGCGACGGCTCTAGTTGCCTGGGGCGCTTCACTTGGCGGTTACATGCAGGACCACGACCAGTTCACCCGGTCGTATCTTGTGGCATTTTTAGCAACAATTTTCATGGTTCTTGGTGGCATCTTTTTCGTTATGGTGCAACACCTGACGAATTCGGTCTGGTCAGTCACTGTTCGCCGGTTGATGGAATCGCTGATCATGTCGATTCCAGTCGGTGCAATTTTGTTTATTCCCATCGCCTTGAATCTTCATTCTCTTTATGAGTGGTCTCACGAAGGATTTAAGTTGAATCCCTCAAAGGCCTCCTACCTCAATGAACATGCTTTTGTTCTGCGATCTGCGATCTACTTTGTGATCTGGACGGCGATTGTATGGCGGCTGTGGTCGATTTCGCGAAAGCAGGATGTTACAAAATCCGCTACTCTCAACCTTTCTGCTGCTAAAGTTAGCGCCCCCGGGATCTTCTTCTTGTTCATTACAGCGACCCTGGCTGCATTTGATTGGAACATGTCACTAAATCCGCACTGGTATTCGACCATCTATGGTATCTACTGTTTGTCAGGCGGAGCGTGGGGTTTCTTTGCGATTTTGCTTTGGATTTGCCTACGCCTTCGCAGCAATGGAATCCTTACGCACTCGATCAATGTTGAGCACTATCACGATTTGGCTAAGTGGGTTTTCGCCCTCACTGCATTTTGGGCCTACATTGGGTTTTCGCAGTACATGCTGATTTGGTATGCAAATCTACCCGAAGAAACCATTTATTACCGCATGCGCGCTGAAGGAACCTGGTTCAATCTCAGCCTCGCGCTACCGATCATCCACTTCATATTCCCATTCTTTCTGATGATAGCCCGTCCGATGAAACGGAACTTGAAAGTTCTGAACTTCCTTTGTGTTTATGTGCTCATTGTCCACTATCTGGATGTTTATTGGATGATCATGCCGAACTTCCAAAAGCACGGGATTGCATTCAATTGGATGGATGTTTCCACTCTCTTCGCTGTTCTCGGCACCTATGGTTTCTTCTTCTGGCAGCGATTCAAGACCGCTCCAATTGTGCCGGAAGGCGATCCTCGTCTGTTCAAAGCACTGAGGTTCCACAATGTCTAAAGCTTTCGACAAACACTCACATCTCAAAGAAATTCCGCCAGGGAGCCAGTTCGACGATACTGAGCCCGGTAGTGGGAATATTTTCTTTGTTGCAATTGCAACCATCTTCTTTATCCTTGTAACGATTGGCGGAATTTATGGCTACTACTCCTGGTTTAGGGAGAAAATGTTATTTGAGCGGCAACTAGCACCGAACTCAGTGGAGTTGACCACAATTCGCACAAGGGAAGATCAGATTCTCAATAGCTATGGGTATGTCGAAAAAGATAAAGGAATTGTACGCCTTCCTGTTGCCAGAGCCATCGAACTAGTGTTGGCAGAATCTGGTGAGGGAAAGGAAAAATATCCGACAGCTGATAAGTTGATTCCGCCGCCTAAGGTGGATGATGCTGCTGCCCCTGCGGCGGGGACGAACCCCACAGCCCCGGCTGCGGCTGTAACACCTGTCGCGCCCGCTGCCAAGCATTAATTCGTTTTATTCGAAGGAAACCATTTGAACCGATTTGCCTCAGTTACGTTGTTGCTAACTGCCTCAGTTCTTCAAGCTGCTGGTCCAGTGGATCCCTCGCAAAAACCGATGGAACTGGAAGGAGTAGGCATTGAAGAAAAGCTTGGAGCTCAGGTTGATTTGGGCCTGACGTTCATTGGTACGGATGGGAATCCCAAAGCACTGGGTGAATTTTTTAAGAAGGGTCGTCCTGTAGTTTTAGTTTTTGCCTACTACACCTGTCCGATGCTCTGTTCGATGGTTTTGAATGGAACCTCTCAGGTCTTACGCGAAATTCCATGGACCATTGGCAACGAATATGAGGTCGTCACTGTAAGCATCGACCCGCGGGATCGTTGGGAATTGGCAAAGAAGAAGCGGGAATCGTATTTGGCAAACTATGAACGTCCTACCACCGGCTGGCATTTCATGACTGACTATATGGAACACGTGAAGCCTTTGGCGCAGTCGGTAGGATTTAACTATAAGTGGGACGGTACGCGAGAACAATACGCTCATGCGGCAGGATTTGTAATCTTGACTCCTGAAGGTAAGGTTTCGCGATATTTGTACGGCATCAAATTTAAGAGTCGCGATGTTCGGCTCGCGCTGGCTGAAGCTTCGGAATCGAAGACTGGAATGGCTTTTGAGCGGATTTTGCTCTACTGTTTTCACTACGATCCCAACGCCAAGTCTTACGTAATTTTCGCCACTAATATAATGCGCGCAGGCGGCGCAATAGTGGTACTGATTTTGGGAATGGTTCTTTGGCGCCTTTTCCGCGCTGAAAACCGAAAGTTGAGGATGGCACAATGAACGAAATACTTCGCGCAACTCTCCCGCTGGCGGGCAGTGAGCATGCGAAGGACATAGATACCTTCTATTTCTTCGTTTTTTATCTCAGTCTATTTTTCTTCGTTATTATTGCCTGGTTCACTGTCTACTTTCCTTTGAAGTACAGACTGAAGCCGGGCGAGACGCGCAAGTCGGCGCATATTACTGACCACTTCTTTCTGGAAATGTTGTGGACGGTAGTTCCGTCACTGCTCTCCTTTGTCTTGTTCATCTGGGGTTTTAATACCTACGTTGCGGCATTCACTGTACCCAACGATGCGATGGACATTCACGTGAAAGGGCGCAAATGGAATTGGGAGTTTGAATATCCGGACGGCATGAAGGGAGGCGGTAAGCTGTACGTCCCACTAAATAAGCCGATTCGGCTGATCATGGATAGCGAAGACGTACTTCATGCCTTTTACATTCCCGCAATGCGTGTCAAGCAGGATGTAGTGCCAGGGCGCTTCGTCTACCTCACTTTTACTCCCAATGTCGCCGGCGAGTTCCAGATATTCTGCGCGGAATACTGCGGCAAAGATCACTCTGGAATGCTCGCTACATTGGTAGTGATGGATGACTCACAATATCAGAAGTTTTTGGCTGAAGGTCCTCCGGAATATAAGCAGATGAATCCGATTGAAATCGGACAAAATATCTACAAATCGCGCGGATGCCAGAGTTGCCACTCCCTCGACGGCTCGCGCGGAGAAGGTCCCTCTTTCAAGGGAATCTGGGGCAAGACAGAACAGTTCAATGACGGCACAAGTGGCGTCGTTGACGAAAACTATGTGAAGCAATCCGTGCTCGAACCGCAAGCCAAAGTGGTCAAAGGGTTTGAGCCGATCATGCCTACCTTCCAAGGTTCGCTCCGTCCCATTGAAATTGACGGTTTGATTGCTTATATCAAGAGTATGAAGTAACAAGAGGCATTTCATGGCAGACGTCATAACAACTCCCGCTCACTCAACGCACACCGAACACCACGACGTCGACTATTTAAGCGACGGCAATGGTATCAAGGATTGGTTAATTACGGTCGATCATAAACGGATCGGCATCATGTACCTCGCATTCGTTTGTTTGGCTTTTCTGGCAGGTGGTCTTCTCGCAATGGCTGTACGCCTGGAACTGCTTACCCCTGGTCGCACGATCATGGATGCAGAAACCTACAATCGCGTATTTACCTTACATGGTGCGATCATGGTTTTTCTGTTCATCATTCCGTCCATCCCCGCAGCTCTTGGAAATTTTGTACTCCCTTTGATGTTAGGAGCAAAAGACGTAGCGTTCCCTAAGCTAAACCTCGCCAGCTTCTATATTTATGTGGTCGGCGCATCCATGATGTTGGCCGCTATCATAATGGGCGGCGTGGACACCGGTTGGACATTCTACACTCCTTATTCGACGACTACTGTTGGCGCCGTTACCTTAACCACGATGGGCGTTTTCGTTCTCGGGTTCTCTTCCATCTTCACCGGCATGAATTTCATTGCCACTATTCACAAACTGCGTGCACCTGGCATGGGCTGGTTTGAAATGCCTTTGTTCATCTGGGGCATGTATTCGACATCCGTAATTCAGGTTTTGGCTACTCCGGTGCTCGCCATCACTTTGGTGCTCCTGGCTTTAGAACGGGCCTTTGGCATCGGTATTTTCGATCCCCGGCTTGGTGGCGATCCTGTTCTGTTCCAGCACTTCTTCTGGTTCTATTCTCACCCGGCCGTCTACATCATGATTCTTCCGGGCATGGCGATCATTTCTGAAATTATCCCCACCTTCTCGCACCGCACAATTTTCGGGTATCGTGGCATTGCGTTCAGCTCCGTAGCCATCGCAATGGTCAGCTTCATTGTCTGGGGTCACCACATGTTCACCAGCGGCCAGTCACAATTGGCCAATGCCGTGTTCTCGTTCCTCACCTTCCTTGTGGGTATCCCTTCAGGTATTAAGGTGTTTAACTGGGTTGCCACGATGTACAAGGGTAGAATCACACTGAAGGCACCAATGCTTTACGCGATCAGCTTCCTGCTCCTATTCACAATCGGTGGTTTGACCGGATTGTTCCTTGGTTCGCTTTCCATCGACATTCACCTGCACGACACGTACTTCGTAGTCGCCCACTTCCACTATGTGATGA
Source organism: Bryobacterales bacterium (assembly GCA_038220135.1). GTDB lineage: Bacteria > Acidobacteriota > Terriglobia > Bryobacterales > Bryobacteraceae > JANXSF01. The sequence goes on from JBBRJC010000010.1 coordinate 16,094, forward strand.
TGGGTGGCACGGTCATTGCATTCCTGGGGGGCCTGCATTATTGGTGGCCGAAAATGTTTGGACGCATGTACAACGAAAAGGCCGCAGCTATCGCTTGCGCCCTTATTTTCGTTGGATTCAACATGACTTTTTTCACACAGTTCGTTCTAGGTAGCCGTGGCATGCCTCGCCGTTATTACAACTACTTAGATCAATTCCAGCCGTTACACCAGTTCTCTACGGTCGGATCATGGGTACTCGGATTAGGATTCTTCATCATGCTCGGTTACCTATTCGCTTCGTTCCGCGGACCAAAGAATGCACCGGCCGATCCATGGGGCGGTTCAACGCTGGAATGGCAAACTTCTTCACCGCCGATTACGCATAACTTCCACGACGTGCCTGTGCTGCAGCACGCACCTTACGACTACCGCAATATTCCTCAGGGGACAGCTAATTAAATGAGCGTAGCGGAACACACCCACGATCATGGAGCGGCTGAACACAGCCGCTTCCAACAACACCACTTCACTACTGCCGAACAGCAGCAGGATGCCTCCAAGATTGGAATGTGGCTATTTCTGGTGACCGAAGTTTTATTATTCGGTGGCCTGTTTGTTGGCTATGGAATGACGCAGTCCCGATTTCCAGAAGCTTTCAAATCTGCACACCATCACCTTCAACGTGAATTGGGGTTCTTGAACACCGTAGTTCTTTTGATTTCTTCGTTTACAATGGTGATGGCCGTTCAGGCAGCCAAGCTGAACAAGCAGAAGCAGTTGATCATTAATCTATGGATCACCATCGCCTGCGCCTGCGCGTTTCTTGTAGTTAAGTATTTTGAGTATAGTCACAAATATCATGACGGTCTGCTTCCCTTTAAAGCATTCTACAGCTACACAGGTAAACAGGTTGCTGGTGAGTTCCACTTTTTCACTTTCTACTTCATGATGACCGGTTTGCACGGTATCCACATCGTGGGCGGTATTGCGGCACTCGGTTGGATTCTAAAAAGGGCTTATCAAGGTGACTTTACCAATGCCTACTACACACCAGTTGATTTAGCGGGTCTCTATTGGCACTTGGTCGATCTGATTTGGATCTACCTGTTCCCATTGTTATATTTGATCAGCTAGGGAGATTCTATGAGCGGACACGGACACGACCACACTAAACTCTATCTCGCCACGCTCGGCGGATTGATTCTCCTGACGTTTATTACAGTTGGGGCTTCTTACGTCGATTTCGGCTCTGCCAATGTCGTCATTGCCATGGCGATTGCGACAGTTAAGGCATCGCTGGTAGCGCTTATCTTTATGCACTTGAAAGACGACAAGCCAGTCAACGCCGTCATTTTCACGAGTTCGTTGGTGTTTTTGGGCATATTTCTCGGGTTCTGCATGCTCGATGCTGATTCCCGAGACAAGGTCCCGACTGGACACTTAACGTATATTCAGCAACTGGATTTGGATGAAGCCAAGAAGGCTGAAAAGGCCAAAGCGGCCAATCCTCCTCACGCGGCACCCGCCGGCGAACATCACTAACTGTCTGTTGGACACATATTCAAAGCCTTCCTGCTTAGGAAGGCTTTTTCTATTTTGGTGAGTGGACTAATTGTATCCTTTTAGTTTGTCAGGACTCTTCCTCATCGCCACGTGTATCTTCTTCCATTTGGCCCGCTCCGCCGATTCCACGCCTCGGAATTTGTCAACAAGTTTGAGACACCTGCCCGCATTAATTAGAGCTTGTCCCGTAGCTAAAGCTCGCCAATAAACACAGGGGTTCAACGCAATTTCCGACACCATCATAGATGGCCTTATTGCCCCAAAATGGCCAAAACGCCTCATTTTGATGTTTCATGAACTTAAACCATTAGGCGAGGTTCTCTGATTCCAGGCCAAGAGGCGGCAACTTGGACCAACTTAAGTGCTTCGTTTTAAAC
>JBBRJC010000011.1:0-17392 GCA_038220135.1 Bryobacterales bacterium
AGAGAACTTACCGTTCGTTTCCACCCGAAGCACCGCCTCACCACGGCGGACTGTCGCGGGAATTACGACGTCGATTGTGGTGGCCGTTGGGAAATCGGATGCGATTACTTCATCGTTGAGATAGACAACAGAACTGGACGAAAAGCCGAGGCCCTTTACCTGATACGTCTTTCCGACGATCAGACCATCGGCCAGTCCGGTAATCGTGTTGAAGCCGCCCACGTAGAGAAGGATTGCATCGATACGCGGAAGCTGGGCCGGTTTTTCCTGGATGCGCAGCGCGATGATGCTGTTTGGGCCTGTGCTGGAATCGTTGGGTTGGCCGCTGCCGATTATAGTGTAGCCGCCACTGTTTTCTGGAAAGATTCTTACAGGGTTGAAGCGGTTCAGGAAAGTGGAATAGGAGAGGGTGGAATAGGTGCTGTCGAGCTTTGCGACGAAGCGTGAATTGGCCCGCTGGGCGTCTGCGATGCTGGATGCCGGGAAGCCAGAACCGGCAGCAATCCCGGTGAAGGCAACTTGTCCAAAAGCGTCGACAGTCGCATCGGAAATGCTATCCAGGCCCTGAACACCGAAGAACGTGAAGAAGCGAGGAGTGCCTGTGGGGGTGTAACGAACGATGATTCCCTCTTGGGTATAGCGTAAGTTTACGTCTCCCCTAAATGGACTTGGAACAGATTGGTAAGGATTAGGTGCGCCATTGAACGGAGCAAGGATTGGATTGAAGCGAGGGATGTCCAGATCATAGAAAGAGTTTGTAGTTCCTGTAGCTAGTACATCGCCATTACCCAATATTTCCAGCTTCTGACTGAATGTTTTGCCCTGAATGGCATATTCCACGAAGTCTTGCTCTTGCGCCCCGTACTGCCACAAATTAAGGCCGTTCCGAGCGTCGAATTTAGTCAGTGACCCGTAGGTTACCGGCGTCACCCGGCCAGACGGGAAGCTTTCCGTGTAAATTGGACTTTTGGCCAAATAGACAATCCCATTGCCCACGGCAGCAATGGCAGTGGGTACATTGTCTGTCTGGTACTTAAGATAATCGGGGGTAGCGCTTCCCAACTTGATATTCATCAAATATGACGGCTGCCTCTGATGGGTGCGATCAACGCGCAACGGGTTGTCGCCGGATAGCCCGTACAGCCAGAGCGAGCCATCTGGGTCGAGTGCAGGGAAGCTTGTTCCGGGAATGCGGAGAACAGACAGGAGATCGCTCCCGTCGGGCGCTATTCGCAATAAGAACGCGGTGGGGTTGGGGCCGATGGACGGCGAGGGTGGAAGGTCGGCTGGGATGGGTGAAGCGGTTACGAGGATCTCGCCGGATTCGGTGACCTGCAGGCCTGAAATGGTTGTGGACGTAGTGCCGCCAAGATAACGGAAGAAGAGAAGCTGGCCTGATGGGGAGAATTTGGCTAGGAATTTGGCTGGAGGCAGGTCACGGTTGATGAGGAGTGTACCATCCCAGAGTGCAGTCAAGCCTCCGAGTGGACCTTGAGGCATAAGACCGCTGATAGATTCGATGGTTTGAAAGTTGTTTCTAGTAAACCTGACACTGTCGGACCCATAAAAGAAATATAGGAATCCGGCTGTGCTATCCGTCAGGAACCGAACGCCGATGTTGTCAAAAGTCTTAAATGCTTGCCAGGTTAAGCCGTAGTCTTTGCTTTTATAAACTGCGTTAACTATACTGCAATAAATTGCATTGGGATCGTTTGGATCGAAAAAGAAATCCGTGCAATCATTATTGTTGGAAACTCCACCGATCCATGTCTTCCCCCAGTCTTTACTTAGGTAGCGCTGAAACTTTCCGGTCGAGTCCAATGCATCACCATACAATATCGTTGGCTCCGTAGACAGTACGCGAGAAACGAATACGGGGGTGTCCGGAAATTGCCGGGTTAAAGTTAATCCACAATCATTGGAAACGAACTTTGCATCAGGACTTATCAAATGACAGGGGTTTTTAGGATCAATAGTTCGTTCGAATAGAACCTCTTGAGTGTTTGACCGTGTTTCCCCAAGGGACATAAGCGTGCGCCAAGTCTTACCAGCATCCAAAGAGACATAGTTTACAGCTGGGTTGTCTTTTCCGCTATAGAATCTGCCGGTAAGGTACACAACACTTTTGTTGACATACATCCGGGTTAACGCAATTGGGGTGTTAGGTAGATTCGGCGTTAAATCTGTCCAAGCATCCGCTGCCGCATCGAAAAGAAAGAGCCTGGTGCCGCCGTTTGGCACGCAGTAAAGATTCTTCTCTAAATTCTCTGAGGCACAAAACGTAAAAGAATTTGGATAGGGAGTCCATAGTTCTTTTGGCAAACGAGGAATAGTTTTTGAACTTCCCGATAGGGGGTCGTATACCAAAGAGCTTGGGGTAAGGAGGGTTGGCCAAAGCGACTTGCCCAATTCTAGATCATAGGTTTCGCCGACCACAATCAGGTTGCCGGCTGAATCCGTGATTCCATTTAGCACGTTCACGTCGGCCTTTGCTTTCAGGAGAACGGTTGGCGAGATTATCGGCCGTTCAGGGCAGCCCATGAGAACAAAGCAACTCAGTACAGTTGCAAGAAGCCTCGACTTAGCGTTGTTTGAAAGCACTGGAGATTAGTTACACTCTTTGGATGGGAAGTTAGTGTTGTTCGGCCCGTTTCGGAATTGCGAAGGTGTATTCGGAATCGGCGTTGGAGTACCTGCGTTTATTTTCTGAGTAACGAGTGGGTGCTGACAAAAACGGCCGTCGCCGACATAACCGATTGGGACAAGATTGTTGCCATCCAATTTATCGGCAATAGATGTGTACTGAAGGGTTTCGCCGAACACTCCAGAAAGAAACGTTACCGCTGGTATTGGTAGGATTGCAGGGATTACAGGAGACACCCCGGGCACTGCAGCTATTTCGGCTACTCCTGATATCCCCATCACATTGCTGCAGTTTGGATCGTTGTCGGGACAAGCACCGATCGCTACTCCCATACGTTGCGATAGCAGATCTATGCTTGGAATTCCATACACGTCACCTATGATGTTGTTGTTAAGAACTATGCCACTTGTTGTACGGCGAGCGTAGCCCGTGGCTCGGTTTGCGATGGAGACCCCGGGGCTTCCAGGGCTATTCTTCAAAGGATTGGGTCGTTCCGGATGACTATCGTATGCGAGCCCATTGCTAGTGATCCTGTTTCGTTCAATAGTTACATTGGCCGCGCTGTGCAAACCTATGCCTTCATACGCAAATCCGATAATCAAGTTGTCACTAATCAGAACACCCTTGGCGTGCACTTCGATGCCTGAAGCCTGGGTAAGGACCGGGAAACCATCCATATATGTGTTTTTGATTGTGGTGTTCTTCGCGCACACATTAACGAATATGTTTCCGCCGGCCGAATCGTACGGGTTCCAATAGTTACGAATGAAACGATTGTTGTCTGCGACGAAGTTAGTCCCGAGTTGTATTGCTAGTGCGCCAGTCCAACTGTTGGTAAATATTGAATTTTTTACAGTGATGTCGGTAGTAGTTGGGTTGTAGAACAATCCGTCACATACTCTGTGATCATTGGGGTCATTGCTGTCGAGCATTGTTAATCCACCTACCGCCGGGTTATCGATCCAAATATGGTCAAACGTAATATTGGATAGTCTCGGGCCGGTCAATTGCACGCTGAATGCAGGTGCACTTTGGAATGCCATATTGGAAATTGATATGTTTGAGACCGCGAGGCCTTGGCCCGCAATGTGGAGATCTTTCCCAGTAGGCTGCCCTGGGTAGGGCGACCCGCAGGTTGCGGCAAAACTTGCATTATTCCCATGGAGCATGATTCCAGAGATGGAAACATCATGAACCCCTTCTGCTATTGAGATCAGCGGTAGACATTCCGCGCTGGTTGATGATGTCCTCAAAAGTACGGTCTTAGCAATGACTTGATCTCCTCCAAGTATGGGAGCGGCAGCGCTTTGGATTATTATGTTGCTGCGCTGCACTACGAAAGCTGGGAACCCATTGGCTTGAGTATTATCAATACCGTACACTCCCGTTGGAATAGTGCAAGTGGTTGCCGGGCCGGCGTAGGTTATGCAGTCGCGAAATGAGACAAACGGGTTGGACCCAGTTGTGATTACCGGGAGATTATATTGAATTGAATTTGGATACCAAACATTGGAAATCTTTGTGTATATCGTAGCGAACACGGTATTTATATTGTCTGGAACGTAGATGGCCTCGCGCGCCGAAAGAGAATGGCTTAGGCCAAGGACCGCAGAGTTGTAAGAATTGTAAAGATTTGTTGCACCCGTCGTAGTACCAACCGTCAGCCAGTATTCCTTCTGATCGGGGCCGCTTCCAGCATTCCACGTAAAATTCTGCGGTTCCCTATTGGCACCTGATGTAGGCAATAGGGTCGCCAATGTATTCCCTACAGGAGTAATGGAAGTAGGACCGGTCGTAATCTTCTTTGTCTCTGAAATGAACCGCCACTCACGTGCGCCGCCAGGCTCTGAAGCAATCTTAGGTGTTTCATACCAAAGATTGATGTATAAGGTTGTTCCAACCGGGACCGCTTGCACATTAATAGTGCGTAGCAGCAATGTGCTCACTGAACCATTCTGAAATGCTGATGTACCTGGATAGAATTGAACCGAGCCGACGCTTGGGCCGACGCTCAGGTAGAACTGCATCGCGGCATCGCCGCCATTTGTCAAAGTTGCGGTAAGGATGCCTTGGTTGAGGCTTGTTGACAGCGTGGGAGTTGCTGAGACTGCCGGAGGCGGATTGGTAGCGGGTACAGATGTGTAGGAATCGATCAATTCTCCGTTGGCAGTAACCGTAATCAATTGTATATACACCACAGACGTCGTAGTTGGGATGTTGAAAGTTACGAAGGGGTGCCCTTGGGGTATTCCTGAAACTTGGTACAAATTGCTGCGCGATATTTCATCTCCTGCTCTCAATTTGTAGCTCAGCACGTTTACCCCCTCGGTCCAAGCTACAGTGAGGCTCAATCCGCTGCGTTGATCTGCGGAAATCCTGCCCTTGACGGTGTTGTCAACAGTTTTGTACGAAAGACTTGGTGAATTGATGGGACCAGAGCCAAAATTCGTTAATATCGAACCATAGATTGTTGATCCATCACTTGGCAGATCAGATGTCGTTACCACCACCGATGTTTGAGTCGTGCAGACTTGCTTTAGTTCCATCCCACCAGAAGTCCTGCCCAGGTTCAAGCAGTACTGCGAAGCACCAGAAGAAGCGGTCCACTGGAAGGTGGCAGAAGATCCGGGCAGGACGCTATTCATTACCGGACTGATCAGAATGGCCGGACTGCCCTGCGGTACGTCTGTCCAATCTCCGAGATTAGTCCACACTTGTTCATTTCCACAGTAATCCGGGTCACAGAAATCGTGGGAGTAAACTACATCGATCTCCTTCGTTGAGGTCGCAAGCGCACCCTTTAGCGTAATTTTCAGGGAAGGCTCAAGTAGGTAACCTGTGTTAAGGTTGCTGCTTGTGGAGAGATTGAGGGCGCATTGCGAGCTTTCTATGACTTGCACTTGCGTGGAACCAACAACACCAGCCTGACCACCCAAAGTGATTCCGGTTCCAGTATACCCGCCAGGGCCGGGACTGCCCGGACCACCGGTAACGCCGTATATAAACATTACGCAAGCGTTGTTTGTATTGAAGGTTGTCTTCGTGATAATCAGGGTCACATCCTGCACACCGTTCGAGATTCCAAGGGCAACGGTGCCGGGATTTGTTGAGGTGGGTAACGAAGTCCGGGTTACTTGTCCGTAGCACAACTCGCTCACGCCTAATAGTATCAGTAGTATTGTGTTCTGGAAAGCTCTGATGTGTGGCTTCATAATGGGGGTCATTTTGCTGAAATTTGAAACACGTGCTTGGCTGGATCGGTGGCCTTGCTTGGGAATTGGATTTGTTGGTCAGCCCTGCCGTTGGCCAACGGCCGTCCCAATTCATCATTGACGTGAAGGCCAGAGCCTTCCACTGTTAGCCGAGCCGCAGTTCCGATTGGAACAACCTCCTCGTAACTTTGGCCGTCGATTTCGGGACGATTAGAATGCAATGATCTGGGAATACTATTGCCCGGTCCGTGAACCCGTACGCTGATACTTCTGGGACCGCCATTGGAGGCTCTCAGAACGTTCTCGGGGTCTTTTATCCGCACTTGTACTTTCTGCCCCTGCTGCATGCGGATTACAGCGCTGGTCGATTTTTCGTTTTGACCTAGCCGGATCAATTTCGGGCTGGCCTGAGCGGCAGATGTGTCGAGCCAGACGCAATCGCCGACGAGTAGCCGGATGGGGTTTACTGCTGCGCAGAGGACGTAGGAACCTTGCGGAAGGCTGGTGATTGAAAATGCACCTGATTTATCTGAAATCGTTGCTTGACTTGTGAAAAGGGCAGGGGAAATCCGGACAGCCCGGACGCGCGCACCAGTTACAGCTTTGCCTTTTGGATCCAAGACAGTTCCTTGAATGGAACTGCTCGACGGACCCAATGGCGGTCGCGTGATCGCGGATTGCTGGCTTGTACATATCGTAATGGAGAGGGACATTAATACAATCCAGGAAAAAGTAGGCCGATTAAGCATAGATTGGAATTGAGTATAGGTCCTTTGGGGGTGGGGGGCATCAAGTAAATAATGTGTTACTTGTGCAGTTTTGTGGTTTGAGCCCGTGGGTTATTTAGAATGGAATCGTTTTCCACCTTAAAGCGAAGCCGAGTTTGCGGGGATGAGAAACTCGAATTGAATTTAGCAGGCGGTGAGATTGAGCTACCTGCTCGGTTTCTGTAAGTGGTTGAAAAGGGTGGAAATCTAAGTTGGAAGGTAAGCGGAATGTATTTGTTTGGTCCGGTTGCTTGAATGAATATACTTTTGTTGGGAGATGACGAATCCTAAGATTCGGCTGACTCGCCCGGGGAGGATCTTGCGGAACGTTGCCTAAGCGCATTTTGAACGTCGCCATGTGATTAGCGGGCCGATGGGGCTACCCTGGAATCGCCCGGCGGAAGCCGCCAATTCAACGTTCATCGAACATGCTAGAACAGACCTATCGTGCTATCGCAGACGAGCAAGTGTAAGGCAGTCCGGCAGGGTCTGAAGGTTATTGGAGACCGAGTTTTGGTGAAGTGTTGAAAAGGCGTGCGAGGTGGGATTGGACCCGTCACCAACGCTCTTTCACACAGCACGCGACGCTATGCCGAGAGGATGGTGGTTTGAATCTGTTGCCCGCGACAGCCGCCGACGGGGAGCGTCTTTTGCGCTTTGTTGTGATATATTAATCGGCGAAGGAGAAAATATGTCCTCTGGAATGAGTTATCTTTCAGTCTGGCGAGCAGGCTCTGGCGCCCAATGGTGGGTGACCGGAATGGGCTACGATGACTTCAAAACAACAGATCTGAAGCACTTCAATGAAGGCTTGCGGCTGATCAGCCTGCGGGTACGGGGCGGCCTGTTCACGGGCATCTGGCATCCCGGTGCGGGCGCGCAATGGTGGACTTACGGCCTAAGTTATGACGACTTCAAGGCCAAGGACAAGACATATTTCGATCAAGGCCTGCGGCTGGTCGATATCGAAATCGACAACGGAAAATTCGCTGGCGTTTGGCGGCCCGGCGGCGGGGCGCAATGGTGGGCGACAGGATTATCCTTTGATGACTTCAAGGCGAAGGACCTCGCGCACTTCAAGGAAGGCCTGCGTTTGGTCTGCCTCCGCGTTGTGGATGGCAAGTACACAGCCGTCTGGCACACAGGCACTGGTGCGCAATGGTGGGCAAGCGGTCTGAACGTGAACGACTTCATAGCGAAGGACAAAGAGTATTTCAATCAGGGTTTGCGGATGTACGACGTGGAAATCCACAACGGCTTGTTAACCGGCTTCTGGCGCGATGGCGCCGGACAAGGCGCGCAGTGGTGGCATGTTGGCGACGACTTCGAAATGGTGAACGGACATGACCGGCATTATTTCGACACCGGTCTGCGGTTGGTCAAAGTGTTCCCCTTCCCGGGCGCTTGTGACAGCGGTTGCCTTAATCAGGCAGTCATGCCCACCGGTTCCTACAATTACGGCCTAACCGGAGACACGGCGGTTTACAGATGGCCATGTCTGACCTTCGATGGCAGCGTCCGGCTGGCGCGCATGTCCGCGCTTCAATTCGGCGATAACGGCATTTTCACGCTTCCCTTCAATGACAAGGGCGTCAAAATGCGAGGGCCCTGGCTCTACAAACCAGGCGATTGGCACCATGCAATCGACTACAGCCGCGACGATTCCGGGTCATTCCCCGTGCTGGCCGCAGCGCCAGGCCGCGTCATCTTCATTGGCTGGGACGCATGGTCCGGCAACACCATGGTAATGAGTCACGATTCCGGCGGGGTGACGGACGCATTCCGCACCATCTACATGCATCTTCACAACGGTCCAACGAACGATGCGAACAACGCCTGGAACGTCAGTGTGCCCACGTTAGGGGAGCCCCGCCTTTCCCAATATAAGGCCTTCCTCACGAACACCGGCTGCCCGAAAGGCGGACCTTATCATCCAAACGCCACCTACTGGGGAACCGACGCCGATAAGATCGACATGAGCCTTCTCAATAAATCCGTTGCGGCGGGTGCGGTCATCGCCCATTCCGGTTGCACTGGGCCTGGCGGTTGTGGCTGCACCGATAATTCCGACAAATACAAATGGGGCGGCGGCGTGAATACGCATCTGCACATCTTCTTCGCCCGTAAGGATCCGAGCGATCAGCAATGGTACTTCATCGATCCCTACGGTATCTACGCATCCGGGGGGTGCTATCCAGGGTTCAACACGGCCATCAATACCCCGTGTGCCCGTTATCCGGTGATGTGGAAGGGCCGCAAGGTGCAGTACCCGTAAATCTTAAGGATGGCGGATTACGCGCCTTCCTTACTGTGGTGGTTGCCGGTCAATAGTCCTCACTCAGACGATTACGGGTGTCGGATGTCGGCAACCACGGCTAATGAGCCGCTACCAAGAAACGATTCCAAACCGCTCCCCTTGAGCGAAACTAGAACGCGTTTTGACCGGGACCGATGAGATATGCTCTTGGGTATCTTCGGCACCCTCCGACCGGGATCGGTTTTTTGCGCACCTCTTCCCATCTCACCTAGCCATAGACCTCATGCGCCTCAAAAAGGGGCCAAGCCCTGAGACAATTCGCAAGAGGTTTGCTTTTACTCCAGGAACTCACATTGAAATTGACTTTATTCGAGGCAATGAGCTTGCGGTCAATCTGCACTATTGGCAGAACATGATAAAGTCGTTCCCGCTGGCCTGATTACTCTCGTAGTTTCTCTCCTTCCGACCGCGTTGCGCGCAACCCTAAATCCTTATTGAGACCCATTTGCTCTTGTTCGGCCGGGGAGGATTCTTTGGGGGCGTTGCCTAAGCGCATTTGAACATCGCGCCAGAGGAGCTTCGCATCCTTCCACAAGTGACCCTCGCGTTTGAATCCATATGCCCGCCACTTGCCCGGTTCCACCTTTCCTTTTGAACGGACGAAATCCGAAAAGGCGTCGGTCCAGGCGTCAAATTTGGCAAGGACTTCCCCATCCTTGGACAGGTCTTCCGCCTGATTGTCGCTGTACTTTTTACCCTCACCGAATTCAAGATACCGCCAGAGGGAATCAGGCACCTCCACTCCACCGTAACGGCATTGCCAGACCAGGGGAGCGTATGCCTCGCGCATGTCCTGGAAGGGTTCGGCGTCCGGATTGAAATATTCTTTGTGGCGCAGAAGCTTCGGTCTGCCTTCGGCGTCCATCTCGTCTCCACCACCATCGCCATAACAGAAGAATGCTGCTGTGCGCCCTTCAAGATGATTCACGCTCAGTTCTTCCCACTGCGGGGTGTGCTCAAGTTTCATGGCAAGCTCAGGGTTTTTATGTTCGATGAGTTCTTCATTTGGATTGCCGCCGTTCATGCACACGAGGCGGTCGAACATTAGCTTGAGATTACTGGTGGGGCCGTACCAGTTCACGGGGCCGATGATTGCCCAAGCGTCGGCCAGATCCAGGCGGGCGTACAGATCGAGGTTCCACATGAGGTCCGGCTCCGCTATCGAATTTTTCTCGTAGCAGTTGCATGGCCAGCAGCACAGAGCCATGGAGGTGCTGACACAGGCGTTGCAACTTTGAATTCTTGCCCGAGCGTAAACATTGGCGATGTCCTCGTAGTCGATTTCCCAGTCTTTTGGCAGGCGATCGGCCATGCGTAGCATTAGCGCCCTGCTTTTGGAATCCACGCCTGGACAGTTATACTGGCGACGGTTTGATCCGGAAATAATCAACACGCGAAATGGACGCTGCGCTGGCGGCAATTTGCCGCTTTCATCGTTAGGCTTCATGCTTTCCTCACACTTGGTTCATTGGTAACCGATAGCTTTTGCGGAGCACGCGGAATGCCATCGGCTGGGACACTTAGCCTCTGAGATAGCATAGGAAGCGAAAGGCGGGCCGCGCTGGTTGAGGATTTGAAGCATGAGCGGAAATGAAACGAATTAGTCGTCGCTTTTAAGAGTTTGGTAGTTCAACAGACCGCTCCCTTACGGTCACGGCTCGGTAAGTAAGATGTGTGTTAACAGTAAGTTACAGTGACTCAGCGCGAACTAACGGTTCCGGTCGGGGTGCCCAAAAGCTTAGCGTTCGATTCCCTCGTAGCGTTTCACCTTAACCTTATTTTCCCGCTTTCGCGTTTGTGCGATGTCGAAATCGGCTTGCATCAACATGAGTGTGTCCATTTTCACGCCGAATGCTTTTTCCAGACGCGAAGCCATGGTGCCGGATAGATCGGCCTTGCCGTTGAGCAGGCTTGACAGTGCTGCGCGGGAAACCCGGAGCGCGGCTGCCGCTGCAGTAACGTTTAATCCGTGCGGTTCTATGATTGCTGTCCGAATATATTCGCCAGGGTGATTCATGGTTTTAGAAATTGAACTTTAGCGAAAGTTGGAGCCGGCGTGATGGCCGGGCTGAGACGGCTTGGCCGAAAAATGGTGAACTCAAATTGCCAATAAAGGTCGTGTCGTTGACACTGTTAGTCACGTTGAACGCATCAAGCGACAACCCAAATGATGGGGCTTCCTTGCGCTCGGTTTGGAGGGCGAAGTCGTGGGACCAACGCAGGTCCAGGCTGGCATAAGCGGGCCCTTGTTTGGAATTGCGGGCCACTCCGGTGGGGCGGGCGTTGGCGTAGCCGGTGTGGTAATCGTCACGACCGGTGGTGATGGTGTAGGGTGCCGGGGTATTGGCGGAAAACCCGATGCCGAAGTCCAGGTATTTTGCGGCGTGAATGGTGCCCAGTAGGTTTAGGCGATGGCGCTGATCGAAATCGGCACGGGCCCACTCGCGGGAGAGGTCGTAGTTATTGGCTGGGAATGCGTTGATGCCGGTGCTGCGGGTGCCGGCTGTGTAATTGCCGGGGACGTCGTTCATCACGCGGCCGAAACTGTATTGCACAAGGCCTTTGAAGTAGGGCGTGATTTTGCCGCGGAACGAAATTTCCAGGGCGTCGTTTTGCAGGTGCCCGGAAGATTCGATCTGCCTGTAGACGCCGATTCCGGCAATGGGGCGGAGCAGGTAATTGGGTGGGGGTGGGGCGTTGACGTCGCGCGAACGGAACAGGCTGACGCCGCGGGTGCCCCAATAGCCGGCAGTGATGGTTGTGGTCTTATTCAGCTGCCGTTCAATGCCTGCGCTGAATTGGGCGGTGTAGGGAATGTGCACGGTTGGGTCGAGGCGGGTGAGCGTTGTCGATTGGGTTCCACCGTTTGGCGTTATTGGGTAGCTTGGGTTGGTGATGACGATTTGCTGCAGGCGTAGGCCGTTGTAGCGTTCGAGGTCGAAGATAGGGCCGGGGCCGGTGCGGTCGTAAAAGATTCCGCCGCCGATGCGGATTACGGTTTTACGCTTCTTGTCGGGCGAGTAGGCTAGGGAAAGGCGTGGGGCGAAATTGTTGTTGTCGTGGAAAAAGTTTTGCCAGTCATAGCGTATGCCGCCAGAGATGGTGAGGTTTGGCCGGAGGTGATACTCATCCTGAAAAAAGCCGCCGACAACGGTTTCAATGAATGAGACGTGGCCATCGCCCTGTTGGCGGATCAATGAATAGGGGCGGTTTTGCTGGAAGTCGGCGAGGGTTGCGAACTGGTAAGTGCCCAGGGAGTTAGTACGGTCGTTGAGGCCGCGGCGGCTGATATCTGGCACGTTGATGCCGGTGCGAATTTCGTGTTTCCCTTTCGACCAGGAGACGATGTCGTTCAAGGCGATGTGCGCTTCGGTTTGCAGACGGTCAGCTTGTGCTCCGCCGCCTGTGAATGCGCCTGGGACGATGATTGCCGGGGCATTGGTTACGCTGGTGGTGGGCGTCTTTTGGCGGGCCATCAGGAAGCGGAATTGGTTCAGTAGTTTGGGTGAAATCACCAGATTGTCGTTCACCAAAAACTCGTCTTCGCGATCCTTATAGTTGAATGCGGCTTCGGGCAAAACGAATCCGCCGGCGCTGCGATTCTTGTCGGTTGTCAAGTGGTAGTTGCCTCGAAATGAGGCCACGTTGTTTTCCGTAATCTGACGGATGATGCCGAACGATAGTTCCACTTCGCGTTGCGGGTTGGCGATGTTCGATTGCACAATGCCGGTTGGGGTGGACGCGAAAACTATGCTTTGCAAATCCTGTTCGGGTCGGTTTATGGACAACACGAACGAGGTTTTGCCGCCTCTTCCTACTGGGCCTGTGAGGCTGCCTTCGTAGATGCGGCGCTGTTCTGGGGGGCGCTCGAAAGCGAAAGAATCGCGGGCATTGAGGTGATAATCGCGGAAGAGGAAATTGATGCTGCCGTGGAATGTTTGCGAGCCGGGCTTGGTGATGATTTCAATGCGGCCGCGGCCGGGACGGGAGAACTCAACAGAATAGGGGTTCTGATTGATTTTTACCGATTGTATGGCGGAAGCGGAAACGCCGATGTTGCGCTGCTCCATCCCATTGACTACTAGCGTGACGCCGCTTGTACCGATGGAGCCGGGGTCGAGAAAGCGGGTCATTGCGCCGACGTAGTTCTGATCGAAAATTGGGAGGCTGTCGAGCATTTCGCGGTCTAGGGTGATGGTGTCCAGATTGTTGGAACTATCTGTATTTACTTGGGTGGTGGATTCGTTGACCGTCAATTCCTGTTTCACTTTGGCTAGCTTTAAAACGATTGCCAGTGGTGTTGGGGAACGGTCGGTTAATACCATGGGAAGCTTTTCTGGGTCAAAGGCTGGGTTGGTAATTGAAATTACGAAACTGCCGGAGGTGACGGCGTTGAAGCGGAATTCGCCATCGGGGGTGGTGCGCGTGCTGCGGGAGTTTCCTGTGCCTGAACGTTGCAGCAGTATTTCCAGTCCGGCAACTGCGGCACCGCTGGGGTCTGTAACTTTTCCGGTGATTGTAAGTCTGCGGATGGGCGATTGCGGGTAGGCCAGGGCGATGGCGAAAAGTGCGGGGATCAGGCGGGCTGCAAACATCATCAGGTTCTACTACTTTAGCGAACGAACCTGAAGATTTTCTGAACAAGGGGAATGGGATAAACTCGAAGATTCGCTATGCTTTCAGACCAACCTTGGCTCAGCCAATATTCCACTCACGTTCCCTTCGAATTGCCAATTTCAGAACTGAGTATGATCGATATTTTCGAGCAGACTGCGGCGGCGAAACCGGGTGCGCCGGCTATCTACTATTTCGACGAAACGATTTCGTTTGAGGAACTGGATCAACGTGCTGGACAATTTGCTGCGCTATTGGCTGAGTGGGGAATTGGTCATGGGGACCGGGTTGCGATTTCGGCGCAGAACGATCCGGAATTTCTGGTGGTGCAGTATGGGGCTTGGAAGCGCGGGGCGATTGTGGTGCCGCTGAGCCCGATGTTCAAAGCCAAGGAAATTGCGTATCAGTTGGCCGATAGCGGGGCCAAGGTCTACATTGCTGAAGACCGTATTGTGGATCATGAACTGGGCGACGCGCACGGGGTTGGGCATGTGCTGCGACTGAGTGAATTCGGGCAGGCCATTGCCGGGTTTAGTGGCGACGTTGCGCACCGGGTGCCTGTTGTTCCCGCAGACATTGCCTATCTGGTTTACACTTCTGGCACCACCGGTCCGCCGAAGGGTGCTGTGGGTTTGCACCGGCATATTGCCTATAACGCTAATACCTTTCGCACCTGGCTTTCTATTGATGATGGCGATGTGATTTTGGGAATTGCTCCGCTGTTTCACATCACTGGTGTTGTGGCGCAGATGGCGCTTTCGGCTTTGGCTGGTGTGCCTCTGATTTTGTATCACCGCTTTGATGGGGCGGAAACATTGCGGCTGATTGACAAGTGGAAAGCGACCACGGCGGTTGCGGCGATTACGGCCTATATTGCATTGCTGAAGGAACCGCATTCCGGGAAATTGGATTCCTTTACGAAGTGCTGCACGGGTGGGGCTCCGGTTTCGCCTGTTGTGGTGGAGGAGTTTGAACAACGCTTTGGGGTGCGAATCCACAATACTTATGGGCTAACGGAAAGTAATTCGCCCAGCCATTTGACGCCGCTGGGCAGACGTGGGCCGGTGGATGCCGCTTCCGGGGCGCTTGCTATTGGCTTGCCTATTCCTGGTTGCCAGGCGCGTATTGTTGATCTGGAGGATCCGTCAAAAATTCTGGCAGTTGGTGAGGCGGGGGAAATTGCACTGCGCGGGCCGTTCCTGTTTGATGGCTACTGGAACAAGCCGGAAGTAACAGAGCAGGCATTTCACGATGGTTGGTTTCTTACTGGCGATGTTGCGGTGATGGATGCTGACGGCTGGTTCTATATTGTGGACCGTAAGAAGGACATGATTGTTGCCAGTGGCTTTAAGGTGTGGCCGCGCGATGTGGAGGATGTGCTGTACCAGCATCCGGCGGTGCGGGAAGCGGCGGTTGTGGGTGTGCCCGATGCTTACCGCGGGGAAACGGTGAAGGCGGTTGTGGCATTGCGGGCTGAGTTTCAGGACAAGGTGACGGCAGCGGAGATCATCGAATTTTGCCGGCATCGCATGGCATCTTACAAGTATCCGAGGATTGTGGAATTTGTGGCGGAAATACCGAAGACAGCTTCGGGTAAGTTCTTGCGGCGAGCACTTCGATAAATAGGGCGCGTCATGTAACGATGAGCGCCCTTTCCGATTATCCTTTGACGACAATATTCACAAGCTTGTCAGGCACTACGACAACTTTCACGATTTCTTTGCCGCCGATGAACTGCTGAACTTTTTCGTCTTGTTTGGCCAGTGCTTCAAGGGCATCCCTGGTTGTACCGAATGGAACGGTGACGCGGCCACGTACTTTGCCGTTCACCTGCAACACTACTTCGGCGCCGTCTTCCTTTGCCAATTCCGGATCGAACGTGGGCCAGGTTTGTTTGAATACCGGGCCGGTGCGACCGGTGATTTCCCACATCTCTTCGCAGACGAATGGAGC
This sequence comes from Bryobacterales bacterium, assembly GCA_038220135.1. GTDB lineage: Bacteria > Acidobacteriota > Terriglobia > Bryobacterales > Bryobacteraceae > JANXSF01. The sequence goes on from JBBRJC010000011.1 coordinate 15,508, forward strand.
GAATGGAGCTAGTAGTAATATCACTCGTTCAATCACGTCAGTAACAACGGGGCCGGAGAGATTGGCTTCGTTTGCATACATTTCGTTGATCAATTCCATGAATGCGGCGATGGAGGTGTTGAAATGCCAACGGGTTTCAAAATCAACCGTGATTTTTTCGATTACCTGATGGAGTTTGCGGAGAACTTTGCGATCAGCTTCGGTTTGTTCGCCGGTTTCAGTGGCGCGATCGGCGTTGCGGGTGACGAAGCGGAACACGCGATCAATGAAGCGGTAGGCGCCTTTGGCACCTGAGTCGGTGAAGTCTAGATCGCGCTCTGGGGGTGCGGCGAACAGTTCAAATAGGCGGCCGGTATCGGCACCGTATTGATCAACCAACGAATCTGCACTGATGACGTTGCCTTTGCTTTTGGACATCTTCGCGCCGTCTTTAATGACCATGCCCTGAGTGAACAAACGGGCGGCGGGTTCGTCGTTAGAAATCAGGCCGAGGTCGCGCATCACCTTGGTCCAAAAGCGTGAGTAGATGAGGTGCAGAATGGCGTGTTCCACGCCGCCGATGTACTGATCGATGGGGAACCAGTAGGCGATTTTTGAAGAATCAAATGGAGCTTTGTCGTTCTTGTTGTCGCAGTAGCGGTAGAAATACCAGGAGGAATCGACGAAGGTATCCATGGTATCTGTTTCGCGCTCTGCCGGGCCGCCGCACTTGGGGCACGTGGTGTTGAGGAACTCGGGGAGCATGGCGAGCGGCGAACGGCCTTTGCCGGTGAACACTGCATTGGGCGGAAGCAGCACGGTCAACTGATCGTCTGGCACTGGAACCACGCCGCAATCTTTGCAATGGATCATGGGGATTGGCGTGCCCCAATAACGTTGCCTGGAGACGCCCCAATCCTTGATGCGGAAAGTTATTGCGCCGAGGCCGAAGCCTTCCTTTTCGGCGAGCGCGGTCATCTGGCGGCGAGCTTCTGCGGTTTCCAGGCCATTCCATTGGCCGGAGTTTTCGACGATGCCGTATTCGCAGAATGGCAATTTTGCAGCTTCGCCAGTGGCGGGCCGAACTACGGGAGTGATGGGGATTCCGTAGGTTGTGCAGAATTCGAAATCGCGTTCGTCGTGAGCTGGAACGGCCATGATTGCGCCGGTGCCGTAACCCATCAAAACGAAGTTGCCGACCCAGATGGGCACCTTTTCGTTGTTGTAAGGATTGATGGCGTAGGAGCCGGTGAACAGGCCTTGCTTTTCAATATCGCCAGGCTCTTTGTTGGCCAGATATTCGATCATGCCCTTCACTATTGCGGTGCCTTCGCCAGAGACCAGGCGCGCGGTGAGCGGATGTTCCGGTGCGAGAATGACGCAGGTTGCGCCATAGATAGTATCGACGCGGGTGGTGAAGACGCGGATTTTCTCGTTGGTATTTTCGAGCGTGAAATCGACTTCGGTGCCTTCGCTGCGGCCAATCCAATTGCGCTGCATGGCAAGGACGCGGTCTGGCCATGCACCTTCGAGCTGCTTCATGTCATCGAGCAACTGGTCTGCATAGGCGGTGATTTTGAAGAACCACTGAACCAGCTCTTTTTGATGAACGGGAGTGGTTTCATGGCGCCAGCAGCAGCCGTTCACAACCTGTTCATTAGCGAGAACGGTGGCACATTCGTCGCACCAATTGACACGGGCATTCTTGCGATATGCGAGACCTTTTTCGGCCATGCGAATGAACATCCACTGATTCCAGCGGTAGTAATCGGGCTGGCAGGTGGAGACTTCGCGGGACCAATCGTAGCTGAAGCCCATGCGGCGGTGTTGGCGCTTCATGTGTTCAATATTGAAGTCGGTCCATTCCGCGGGGTGGCGATTATTTTTGATGGCTGCGTTTTCAGCG
>JBBRJC010000012.1:0-16879 GCA_038220135.1 Bryobacterales bacterium
GAAGCAGTCACGCTCGTCAGCAATTATTTACCGATGCAGGCGCTTGCGCACGAGGCAGGCAGTTCAACAGAAAATTTGAATCGGATAAGAAGCCGTGGTCAAGGAACGGTACAACTGGACGAAACTGTAAACGCCAATGGTGAAGTGACCGATACCCGCTTCCTGAGCGGCCCAGACGAGCTTCGTCCACAGGCGCTGCAATCGGTGGTCGGTTGGCGTCACACGAAAAGCTCTACGCCGCGCCGGGTTTTGTTGGTCTCGATTAATTTCAAGAAGCAGGAAGCCGGACAAATGTTCATACCACCTCCACCCGCTCCCCCAGCGCCACCGCCGGTTGAAGAGGCGGTTTTTGAGGGTGTCGATTACGCCGGGCTTTCTCCAGATCAACAACAACGCGCCGCTGCCGTCATGCTCGGGCTGCGCCCTGGACAGAGGCTTACGAGTGTTGAAATTGAACAGTTGCGCGCAAGCCTGAAGATCATCGATCCTTCTCTCCGAATGGGTACAGGTATGCAAAGGACCGATGGGGGTCCTTTGACACTGCGGCTTCGCGTGAGCATATCAAGCATGAGCATAAATAACCCACAGGCAATCCGGGTAGGTCAAAACGTTGTAGCGGCCAACCTTGTTGACCGGGTCACACCTGAATGACCGGCGTTGGCAAAACAAGCCAGAATACAGGGGCTTGTTAAGTTCAATATAGTTGTGGGTCTTGACGGTAGCGTCGAAAACATGCAACTTGATTCTGGTCACCCACTGCTGGTAACGGCGGCAATGGAAGCTGTCAAAAGGTACAAATACCGGCCAACTTTGCTAAATGGGCAGCCTACTAAAGTGCAGACATCCGTGGAAGTTGTTTTCTCTTTGAGTGAATAGCAACCAATCAGTCACTTGTCCAGAAGCGCATCAACAATTTGACGGGCCGAAGGATCTTCATCTCTTATGGCCCGCACAACTTCGGAGATGTGGTTTTCACCGGGGATGTAGATCAGTTTTGACGCCACGCCGGCCTTCAGCAAGGACGAATGAAATTCCCGGGCTTGTAGGGGCAGCGTCAAATAATCGAACTGGCTGTATAGAACAAGGAAAGGCGGCAAACCGCTTTTCACGTGTGCGCCTGCCGCTGCCAGCCGGCGTTGCTGTTTGTCGGCACCAAAGACGCTTTCAAAACCTTCGTTTATCTGGTACACGCCACTCATCGAAATGACTTTGTGAATGTTGCTGAGCGAAAGGCCACGCTTGGCCAGAAAACTTTCGTCGGTGGCAAGCAGCGAAACCAAATGTCCGCCAGCCGATTGCCCCATGATCGTGATTCGCGTAGGGTCTCCACCGAATTCTGCGGCGTGCTTCACGGTCCAATCGAAAGCGGCAGCCACATCTTCGATCTGGGCCGGGTGGGCATATTTAGGAGCGAGCCGGTAGCTCGGGACCACGACAACCGCGCCCTCTTTGGCGAAGCGATTGGCAAAGGCGGGATACAAACTGCGATCCCCACTACGCCAGGATCCGCCATGAATAAAGAATAGGACCGGGGCTTTTTGAATGCCCTTGGGCAGGTATACATCGAGCTTGTGTTTGGCTGAATCTTCGGGGGCGCCAGTGGTGTATTCGATTCCCTTGCGCGCTTCAACGTTCTCGGAAATTGCCGGCGGTGGCATGTGCGTTTCGCTGGGCAGTGGCTCGCGCACAAATACAGGATTTGCGAGAATCCAGGGGCGCTCTTCGCCATCTACCGTAAGCCAGGCTTCCAGCCGATAGGTGCCCAATTGCTTCACTGCGTGATTAACCTGATCGCCGATCCCTTCAGCGATTTGCTTGCCGTTGTGAATGATTTTCCAGTGTGCTGGAATCGGCAGGGCGGCATAAAGACGAGCATTCCCGGTATGTGGAATGCGGTCGCCCATTTCGTAAACGCCCAGGTTATTTGAGACCGAGAAGTAAAAGCCGGTAGGATCGCAAAGCCAATCGAAGGAGACGTAGGCGCGGCCTTCGGTGAGCGACTGGCGAATGACGGGCTCCGTCAGTTCGCGGGCCAGAACATGCGTTGAGACGTCTCGAAAGGCAATTTCATAGGGATCAAAAACGGTCCCTTTATAAACCTGATTACGGTGCGCGTCGTTGGCGGCAATTCCGGTGAACGGGCCGGTTAAGGTTTCCTTGTCCCAACGCTCGAGCAGTTCGGGCCAATAGTCCTGATGCGCTCCGAACATTTCGGCAGGATATTTCATTTGGCGTTCGACGAGGCTGGCCCACTGAGCGGGATCTTTCATTGCGGCTTCGAAGTACTTGTAGAATTCCGGTTCGTCTTTGGCGTCGGCATGGCGGTTATAGATTTCCAGACCCTTGTAGCCGGCCGAAGATTTAGCGGGCACTTCTTCGAGATGGGAGATTACCAGAAAATCGCCCTCTGGGCTGGGGTATCGAAGTTGGTGTTTTTCGCCATCTTCGGAGCCTTGAATGAACAGTACGCCGTCATGCAGGCCGGACCACGATTCCGGCTTGGGACCGCGATGGTCGGTTGATAGGACAGCATTCACCTGGGCTATTTTCGCCGCAGCCAGCACTTGCGCTCGAGTGCCTTGGGTGTGTTCGGCATCTTCGGCGTGGACGTGCATCACAGTCCGATAGTCGTTGTAGATGCTGAAGGCTGGCGGTGCTTTTCGGGCGGCGGCAAATGCAGCACGGGCTTTGGCAACTGCTTCCAGGTGCTGAGGTTCAATGCGTTCGAGAGTTGTTAGTTTGCGAAGCGCTTTGCCTTCAGCATTGAGCTTCGGCTTCTGGGCAAACAGTGCGGCTGATGCCGCCAGGATGAGTAAGATTTGGTGGCAGCGCACGGTAATTTAGTTTAGTTCTTGCTGGGCATCACGTAAAGATAGATTTTGTGCATACGATTGTGAGACTGTACCTCTTCAACCATGCGCGGCTTCCAACCCTTTACAGGATAATCGTGAGAGACTACGCGGGTGCCTGGCTTTAGATTTTTTTCAAGCTTCGGGCGCAGCATTTCGTTCGACGAAGTCGTGAGATAGAGTGTAACCACATCGGCCGGGCTGAGATCCACTTCCATGGCATCTCCAGTTTTGATTTGGATGTGATTTTGCAGGCCTAACCGGTTCACATTATCAGTGGCCGATTGGGCGATTTTCGGTGAAATTTCGATACCAACAGCTTTGGCTCCAAATTTCTGAACAGCAGTCACCAGAATGCGGCCATCGCCACAACCGATGTCGTACACCGACTCGTTGCGCTTGAGAGAAGAAACCTCAAGCATACGCTCGATAATTTCCTGCGGAGAAGGAACATAGGGTGCCAGATTCCGGGCCTCTTTTTGCGCAAAGGCGAGCGTGCTTAGTCCAACAAATAGAATTGCGATGCGAAACTTCATAGTGTTATTCCCCCCCACCGGCTACAGCCGCGCGAGAGACTTTTTGCTTATCGTTTTTCTGCTTAACAATGTTCTCGACCATTGTAGTGGTCGCAAACCAAAGATCCCTGGGTCTGGAAATAGTATACTCCTGTCCCTTGAAATGTTTCACGGCATGTGAAATTGCATCGCGCCAGGGATTCACTTGCGGGAAGAGATTGTAGTTCAAATAAAACACTGGATAGCTCAGGCTGCCGAGATCTTTCAAAATTTCAGGTTCGATCTTTGCATCAACCATGGCCTTCGGTCCAGCGAAAATTATGGCATCGGGACGGTCATTGGCGGCGAGTTCAGACTGCACCAGCCCGGTCAGGAACTCAATGTCGCCCTTTTTATTCCCCAGTCGCGATAGATCGGTGGTGGCCAATTTCACTTTGCTAACCGCCTCCCCGAGTTTTGGGAAATCGATGCGATCAGCATTTTCCTGTTTGAATAAGATTTTACGTTCGTGAAGGTTAAAAGCGACCAAAGAGAACTTTGCGATACGCGGATCACGGAAGATGCTGCGCAAAATGGAGACCAGCGCCGTGGTGTCTGAAGCGCGCATGATTGCCGAATTGGAGTTTTGCGGAGCATAGTTCAAAAGCACTTTCACGTTCAGCGGCGCATCATCGGCACGCTCAACCGGCGGCTCTTCGAGAAACCGCTCTTCGTTTGCGAGCTTGATTTCTGTAGGGGGTATCGCCACTGTGATGGACGCGTCCTTGGCGGGCAAGGTTGCTTCCAAATCCCAGTAAAATGAGCAAACTCTTTCAGCGCGGTCCCTCATTAACCAATCCACATGGTACTTACCGACGCCCAAATCGAAGGCTCCACCCATCTGCACTTCGCCGGAAGCGTTTTCTTCTATTTCTGGAACCCGAATCCTTTGAATGAAATATACAGGGTCGTCTTTGCGTTGGTCAGAGGTAACACGAAATAGAATGGTTAGCAGATTTTCCGAACCGGCTAGCTCTTTCAGAGGAAGGGTAACGTCGTACCCGGAGTGAAAGCGGAGGTCAAACCCGAGCGGTGCTTTTGCTGGGGTTACGGTGCAGGCAAGGTCTTTACGCACCTCCTGCATTTCAAGAACTGCTGAATCTGTCGGGATAATGCGCACCGGACCGCCCGAAGAACCGGTGAGCATAATCTGGCCGAGCAACGCCTGGCCGATCATCAGGGGCATTAAAAAAACTGCCCTCTCGATATGTAGTGCGGCAATGCCGCTCTTATATTCCACGAAGCTCCGCATGCTTTCCCCAAGGATGCGCGGTAATTACTACTTGGATCCCGCCGATTTGATTCCGCTCAATCGAACCCACCTGACTTATCGGCAGATCCGAACAGAATCTTGATACGGTGATTATCTACCACTTTTGGGATCTTGGAAACGGAAATCAGCAGCACAGCGTGAAAATTCTGCACAGGAGCGAGAAAAGGGCTCTGGCTGTGTTACATTGCCTGTATGGCGAGAAGCCTTAATAAAGTAATGTTAATCGGGAACCTCGGCCGCGATGCGGAAACGAAGTTTACCCCGTCGGGCGTTGCCCGCACTAATTTTTCGATTGCCACCACGCGCCGGTATAAAGATACGGCGACTGGTGATTGGAAAGACGAGACAGATTGGCACAACATCGTGCTTTGGCGCAGCGAGAATCTGGCCAACTACCTGCTTAAAGGTAAGCAAGTGTATATCGAAGGCCGCCTTCAGACTCGGAACTACGAGGACAAAGACGGCAAAAAGGTCTACTCTACCGAGGTAGTGGCAGAAGAAGTGATGCTGCTTGGAGGCCGTGCCGAAGGCGAGGGCGGTGGCGGTGGTGGCGGGTATACCGCTGACCGCAGCTTCTCTCAGGACCGGCCTGCCGGTGGTGGCGGCGGACCTGTGTCGATGCCAAGGAGCGCAATGGGCGCACCGCGACCGGCTGCGGCACAGCCGAGCGAATCGTTCGATCAGGGGATCACGGACGACGACGTTCCATTTTAATCTGTTGGCGCATCGTTTCCAGATTGCCCGGCAACGAGGGTGTCCCTTGTTGCTGCATCCATGAGGTCGCGCGTCCGCTGAAGGGCTGGTCTCGTTGCGCATCAGCGCCTCGATCCATTCGCGGTGAATGTCCGCTGTCCATTTGGCTTTGAACAAGTCGGTGACCGCGAGTTGCAAGCAGCGCCATGTAGTGGCACATAGGGTCAGTAGCCCATGCGCATTTCCTGCCTTTCACGGGCACACTGGTCAAGAACAGCCTCGCGGTCGCGGTCGATTTTTGCCCTAAAGGCCATCACGTCTTCCATGCGGACCGTCGATGTTTGCCGACCTTACGGCCTGCACGGAGGTCAGCTCCGCGTTTTCAGGGATAACAGTAAGGCCCCGGAAGGCCCGGGTCCGCCGCCATGGCTTCCAGAATTTCCATCAGCAGGGCGGCAGCCCGGTCTGCGAAGGTATGGCTCAAACAACCATACTTGTATGGAATAATGAGATGTATGAAAAAGACGTTGAACATCAATGTTGAATTGCTAGAGGAAGCCAAAGTGGCTTGCGGCGCGACAACCGACACTGATGTCGTACGTTTAGGATTGGAGGCCTTAGTTCGCTTGGCGGCCTATGAGCGCCTGCGTGCTTTACGTGGTTCGGAGGTGGATGCCGTTGATGTGCCAAGGCGCAGGGATCGGATATCTGCTAAAAGAATCGCCTAATGATTCTTGTAGACACTTCTGTTTGGATTCGCTTTCTCGCCAAGAAAGCACCGTACGCAACTGAACTCGATAGGTTACTTAGCATCGGTGTTGTCGCCGGTCATGAATTGGTTTTTGGAGAGTTGCTCATGGGCGATAGCGGCGGAAGGAGTGAGCTTCTTTCAGCATACTCACTCATACAGCAAACTCGTACAATCCCTCATCGTGATGTGTTGGAATTCGTTTATGCCCGTGGTTTGCAGGGCCGTGGATTGGGGTTGATCGACACGCATCTTTTGGCGTCCGTAGTAGTCGCGAAATGCACATTGTGGACTGCCGATAAACGCCTTTCAGCCGTGGCCAATGAGCTGGGGGTTGGATACTGGCTATCTTAACTTCAACATTTGGGCCGCAATTGGGCCGCCCTCGCGTGGATTGAACGATTCCCGGCATGCCAACATGAAAGAGTTACGTTTCAGCGCGGCGGACGGCGAGTGGAGAGTCGCTTTTGCTTTCGACCCGGCTCGAAAAGCTTTGCGGGGGATAAGTCTGGCGTAAGCGAAAAGCGATTCTACAAGAAAATTGATTCGTACCCAACTCTCACGGATTAAGAAGAAAAGAGAAGTAAATCATGGCGACAAACGTTGATACGATCATCAAGAAACTGAGTCCCGCAGAACGAAAGAAAGTAACGTCGCGGGCTGCGGAGTTAATCGCTGAGGAGATGACCTTGCGCCAACTCCGCAAGGCTCGCAAGCTTGCTCAAGTGCGTATCGCAAAGACCCTCGGGATCAGCCAAGACATTGTTTCTCGTCTGGAAAAGCGCAGCGACTTTCTACTTTCCACGTTGCGCAAAACGATTGAGGCAATGGGCGGAAATCTGTCTCTGGTGGCGGAGTTCCCAGACCGGGCTCCGGTGGTTCTCTCCGGTCTCGCCGGGGACCAGCCTTGCACTTCAAAGCGGCTGGTAATTATCCGGACATAAAGGACATAAGGGACGTTATTGTTGACTTGTCGACGAATGCCTCAGCGGCCTTCACGAGGTGGGCGTTTCAAATACCTGTTCCAATTGCGGCCTGTCCGGCTCCGGGAACCTTCGGGGAAGAAGGATTCACAAATCCAAGCGGAGCCAACCTGCGAAAGGGTTCCCTTTTGCCCGGTCGGAGAATAGCTCTACACTGCGAGTTGATCGCGAACTAGCCGGCGAGGGTTTGAGGACAGGCAAAGTCTCGAAGGAAACCTGAGATGCGTCAGTTCTGGCCGGACTGCCCAACTCGATTCAAACCGCCTTTGCCGCCGCACTGCTACACTTTGCTTTCAAGCCGAACGCGGTAACTACAGATTTTCCTCGTTGCGATTATTCTAAAGTTGCTGCGGTGCCCCCGTCCTGTTATCCTGTGTCCCTTAGGCCATCATGAGCGAACAAGACCAAACCCCATCTTCGGCGGAACTCCCAACCAGTGAACCTTCCCTGCAGGATGCAGTGCTGGAGTTGCCTACACCTGAACTGCCGCCCGAACCGATTGTCGAACCTCCGCCAGAAACACCCCTCGTGCCCGTCCGCGGGGAGGACCGTTTGGAAATTGTCGACGTGCTGCGCGGTCTGTCTCTGTTGGGCATCCTGGCGGCGAACATGCGCGGCCATAATGCGCCGGAAGTCATCTACTTCAACATCAACAGCTATTTTGACCAGCCTTACGACAAAATCGTCCAGACCTTCGTCAATGCCTTCATTCAGGGCAAATTCATCAGCATCTTTTCGTTCCTGTTCGGCCTGGGCTTCGCCGTTCAATTCACTCGGGGCATGGAACGCGGCAAGGCCGTTGGCGGATGGTTTGGACGTAATCTCCCGTTGGCGATTTGGCTTTGTTTCGCTGTGATTATTGCGATACCGGCGTCATCACAGTTAATCTATGGCGGTTCGCCAAAGATTCCTATGGCAGCCCGGGTGCCTTTAGCATTTGCAGGTGTCACGGCCATTTGGGGGCTTTATATGTTGCGCTTCCGGAAGATGAGCCCTCACGACCGGGAGTTCACGGGCTATTTTTCGAAACGGCTTCTGCTGCTTTACGCCCTCGGATGGCTGCATGTTTCCCTGCTGTGGTGGGGCGATGTGCTGACCCAATATGCTACGGCCGGCTTCATGCTGCTCGCCTTCCGCAATGCCAGGCTGAAGACTGTGGCCGTTTGGACCTGGATAATGGCATCGTTACCAGTGGCCGGAATTACGGGGTATGCGATTTACAGCATCTTCAAGCCATCTCCCGTCCCCAAGCCACCCAATCTTCATGCGCTTGCCTGCAAAGTGGATAGTGCGATTTGGCTCTATTCGACGGGCTCACCACTGGATTTGATCATGGAACGCGTTCATGCAATTTGGGCGGCAATGCCAGGCATGACGGTTGGCGTCGCTGTTGGATTTATGCCGTGCTTTCTGCTGGGCCTGTGGGTCTGGAAGAAGGGAATTTTACAAAACATGGACGAGTGGCTACCTAAGCTAAAAAAGACATGGCTGTGGTTGCTACCGGTCGTGTTGGTTTATTGGACATTTGGTTTCCTTGTGCCATATTTGGTGGAGATACCGCGCGGCCAAGTGAGTGTGCTGGCCTATTTACGCGAAGTTTCCCGCAATGGGTTTGCGCCTTTCACAGCGCTGTTCTACGTCCTGTCATTTGTGCTGGCCGTACGGAATCCGGCAATTTGGGAATTCTTCCGCCCGTGTGGAGCTATCGGGCGCATGAGCTTGTCGAACTACCTGCTGCAATCACTCATCGGCGTGCTGCTTTTCACCAGCACGGGCCTCGCGTTTTTTGGCCATGGCATCTTGCTGTATGGCAAGATCGGCCCACTGCTGGATCTGCCGATCACTTTGGTCATCTACCTGGCTCAAATTCCGTTGAGTCAGTGGTATCTGCGCCACTACCGCATCGGGCCGGTGGAGTGGCTGTGGCGTAGTTTATCTTATGGGGAGATCCAGCGCTTCCGTCGCTGAGAACGTCTAAGCTTAGGCCTTTGCTTTCTTCGCAGGTTTTGATTTGTTGAGGGCGATGGCTTGGAGAATGAGCGCCTTGAAGGCTGCCTCGTCAACTTGTTCACCTTCGGAAAGGTCGATTGCGCGGCGCGTGTTTCCGTCGAGACTAGAGTTGAATAGACGGGCCGGATCCTTCAAAGACGCGCCTTTGGCGAAGGTAAGTTTCACAACCTTCTTGTAGGATTCACCGGTGCAGATGATGCCGTCGTGCGACCAAACCGGGGTGCCCATCCACTTCCACTCTTCGACAACTTCCGGGTCTGCATCCTTGATAAGCTTGCGCATTCTGCAGAGGGTTTCGCCGCGCCAGTCACCAAGTTCAGCAATTTTATTGGAGATGAGATCGGATGCCGGCTGGGCTTGGCTTGCGTCTGACTTTTTCATTTTCTCATCCTAGCCTGTTTTTCTTTTCCGAGGGTAACAGAGCCGTTTTCGCGGGGTTTGATTTCGGTGCCTCGGGAATGGGGTTCGCACCCTGGGTTATTCGTAAAGGCCTGCTCGAAGAGCTTCGGCAAGAGTGCCGACGCGGCAGACACGAGTGTCCGCGCCACAGTGGACTATCAGACTTGTTCAACTTCAAAATTCAGGATAAATGCTTCGGTACTAATCAACAAGGGCAGGTGCCTAATCGTGGGACAATAAATTTGTGGCACACAAAGCCCGCGAATTGGAACAGCGCCTTGAGCGTACGGATCAGGAACTACGCCTGCTTCAGAGAATCAGTCGATATTTAGCCAGTGATCGAAGTATGGGTTCAGCGTTGGACTCGATAGTTTCGATGGTTGTGGAATTCACAAGTTGTGATTCCTGTCTGGTCTATCTTAAAGAAAACTCCGAGTTGGTTTTGTGCGCTGCCAGTAGTGAAGACAAGCAGAACTCACTTGGCTCGGTCCGTTTGCGAATTGACGAGGGCCTGACTGGTTGGGTGGCACGAGAGAATAAATTTCTTGCGCTTTCCTGCGATGCTTACAACGATCCGCGCTTCAAGTCATTCAGCGAACTGGTGGAAGATACTTACGAAGCCTTTTTGTCGGCTCCGATTGTTGCGCGTGGCCGGGTGATTGGGGTTATTAATGTGCAGCACCGGCAGTCGCACAACCACAGTGGAGATGAGATGGAATTGATTTCCACGATCGCCCAACTGATTGGTTGTCTGGCCCAGGTGGTACACACAAAGCCTGATACTCTAGACATGTCGGCGACTGTGGCAATGGCACTATCAACCGCAGTCGCACGCGCCCATTGAACATGAAACACGCACTGCTTTGGCCTCTGGCTGCACTCCTGGTTCTGAGCGCTATGGGCGCCGAATCCTGGAAGATGAATTACTTTTTCGATGAGACCGAATCGACTCTCGAAATTGTAGCTATTCAATTCCCTTCCGATCAGCGTGGTGTAGTAATTGGCATGTCGACCATTAAGGGTAAGCAGAAACCGGTGGCTTTGGTGACTGCTGATGGCGGCAAGAAGTGGACACAGATTCAATTGAAAGAATCGCCTTATGCGATCCACTGCCTGAACGATTCGCAATGCTGGATGGCAACCGAAAGGGGTATCTGGACGAGCGAAGAAGGAGGCCGCGATTGGAAGAAGCTGAAGAACATGGAAGGCGTGCGGGCGATCCACTTCATTTCGTCCACTGTTGGTTATGCTGCCGGTGGAATGAAACTGATTTGGAAAACGCAGGACGGGGGTAAGACCTGGGAGAAATTGCCTGAGGCGGCGAAGCCGGAAGCCTCGGCTGAAAATTCCATCTACACCGTGATTGCGTCGCGTGGCAAAGACATGTTGATTGCCGGTTCAAGCAATCCACCGCGGCGGGACCGGGCGTTGTACCCAGATTGGATGGAGCCGGAACGAGCGGCCAAGCGGCGTGAATGGCCGAGCTTGGTGTTGATGCTGGAAACGCGTGATGCGGGCAAGAACTGGTCCACTTCGAGTGCTTCGGTATTTGGACGGGTGACGGGAATATTGTTAGGTGAGAAGAGTGCGATTTCTCTGATTGAATATCAGGATACATTCCAGTTTCCGAGCGAAGTTTTGCGTATCGATTACACCACTGGTAAGAACACACCAATTTTCGCGCAGAAGCAACATGCGATTACATCCATTGCATATGGCAAGCAGGGAGAATTGGTGGTTGGCGGAATTGAAGCGTTCGGATCAATTCGGGCGAATCCGATTCCATCGAAAGTGAGAATTCTGACTGGACAAGTGGAGGGCTTGCAAACGCCGGTTTGGGTGCAAATGCCGGTTGATTATCGAGCGGTTGCGCATCGGGTACACTTGGCGCGGACACCTTCGGGCAAGCTTTTTGCGGCGACGGACACGGGAATGATTTTAGAGCTACGGTAGGTCTAAACATTTCCCGTCCGGGGCGTTTTATCCACAGTTTCTGCACCGGGCACCCCTGCTATCTTCAAGAAAACAGGGGAAATATAACCTGTTAAAAACCACCAATTTTCATCATTTTTTCATTGACTTGAAACGCAATTGGATTCATGATGGGCTTGGTTCCAAGAGATTATCGAGGGACAACAAAGCCAAGCGAAATGTAGCGGGCTCGGAACAATGATCTGGAAGCACTCAGTATAAAAGCAGAGTGGAGAAGGGGAGCGAAGAGAGATCGGGCAGATTGCAAGGTAAGTTTTCGAGGCAGGAATTCAGCATCGCGCTACGATCCATAAGGGCTTAACACCCTGAAGGGGAGCGGAGGTTGGAGCAGAGCCTGGAAGCGCTGATTGCTTGAGCAGGGCAACGGGTTTTGGGTGGTGATCATTCCGGAAGTTACAAAACTGAAGGGTGGGAATCTAAAGCACACCGGGTCAGGTTCACAAAAGGCGTCGAAGGTTGAAGAGGCAGGCCAGGAGCATTGACTCCACTGCGGTGGTTCCTGAAAGGGGACAGTCTCCGTGGAAGAGTGAAAGGCCGCTTCGAGACACGAACTTTCAGCAGCGAGTCGTAGCAGATGTGCAGGAAAGCGTTGATAACCGGTGAAAGAAATGAAGCCGGAAGAAGCAGACTTGCAGCATTCGCGAACGCTGATGACCATGTTCAGACCCAGCTAGCGGGTAGGAGAACGGGTTGTTTCATACGCCGGGTCACTTGGAGCCATTTCTATTTCGAAGCATGCAACGGGTGCTTTAAGTTCATACTGAATTCCGAAGTGGCTCTGTGAGTTAGATTTCGGTGCCTCGGATGGATTTCGCACAAAGGGTTATTCGTAAATGCCTGGTGAAGAGCGTCGGCTAGAGTGCCGACGCGGCAGACCCGAGTGTCCGCAGCACAGTTGACTATCAGAGTTGTTCAACTTCGAGAGTGTGGAAGACACCGTTTTCGATTTGTAGAAACGGCCCGGGGGCTCTGAGAGCACCCGGGCCGTTTTCACGCTTAAGCTTTCAACAAACTCAGAAGTAATACTTGAAGCCGAGTTGAACAGCACGGGCACCAACCTTGGTGCCGGTGATTGTACCGAAGTTGTTCGAACCGAAGGAGGACGCCGGGTCACCGAATATAGGTGTATTGGTTACGTTATTTGCTTCCAGCCGGAATTCGGCACGCTGACCTTCCTTGGTGCGCCAGCTCTTGAGCAGTGCACCGTCGAAAGTTTTAATACCGGGTCCGCGATAGCTAAGGTAGCGAGGGGATGTACCGAAAGTGTCGGGGGGGGGTTGGGTAAAGGCATCGCGATTGTAGTAGCCGCCATTGAGGCGGTCAACAACTCCGCCAGAGGTGGCAGGGTTGCCTACGAGGTTCGGACGCTGGGTACCGTTGTAGAGAACGCCGGCATTTTGGTTAACCTGAAGCGGATTTCCGCCCTGGAAGACGCTGAAGCCGCTGACTTCCCAGCCGCCGATGAAGCCGTCGACAAGCCGTTTTGCGCCAGTGAAAAACTTCTTACCGTGACCGAAGGGCAACTGATAGGCACCTGAGATTACAAAGCGATGCCGGATATCATGCGCCGATAGAGACTTCTCGAGTCCGCGTTGGAATGGATTCTGCAGCGAGGTGGTGCCACCGAGCCAGGTAACATTACCCGATGAGACTGACGAGTCGTCAATCATTTTGGAGAAGGTGTAGTGGCTGAGCAGCGTGAGTCCTTGCGAAAAGCGCTTTTCGTACTTGAGTTGAAGCGCGTGATAGTAGGAGTTGGCCGTTGCCGGCTCGGCCGTACCGGAGCTGGCACCGTCATATTGAGTCATGGGGCGCAGCAAGCGGAAACGTTGAATGGTTGGACGATTCATATTCACGGCAATGGGGTCTGTGATTGCGCCGTAAAACGGATTGGGAACAGAAGCATTGAGTTGGTCACGAGTGTATTGGCCGGTGCCTGGATACCAGGTGGACAGTGGCAGCAAGCTAAGGCTGGTAACGGGATAGAACAGGTGAGCACCGCGGCTGCCGGTGTAGTTGGCCTCAACTACAGAACCCTGATGTAACTCACGCTGGAGGGAGAAATTCCAGCTATAGTATTCGGGGTTGCGGTTGAAGCTGGGTACTGGCGTGCCAACACCGAGACCGAGAAATGTACGATCGCCTTGTGAACGGCCCGGCGGCAGGAGCATGCCATCGGGATAGGGATTGCTGAGTTTGGCGTATTGTGTGGCGTTGGAATCAAGCGAATAGTTTGGCGCTGCATTCACATTGAAGCCGGCCCCTGTATGGCCGTAAACCGTAGCGCGCGACAACTGATAGAGCAAGCCCCACGCACCTCGAATGGACGTCTTGTTATTGGCCGCATAAGCGAAGCCGAGGCGAGGGCTAAAGTTGTTGTAATCGCCCTTGAACGGGGAGCGTGTTTTGGCGTCCACAAACTTGATGACACCCTTCAGGTCATAGCCGGGAACAGAAATTGGCGACTTCGCGTTGAGATCCCAATAGCTCTGGCGGTCCTGCGTTTCCCAACGAGGAATGTCGAATTCGTAGCGCAGGCCGAGGTTGAGTGTGAGTTTGCGCGTTACCTTCCAGTCATCTTGCACGTAATAACCCATGTAGCGGGAGCGGGTGAACGCCTTCGGGTCAATATGGAACTGGCCGCCGGTACCCCAGCCGAGAAGCATTGTAGCTAAGCCGTTGCCCTGTCCGTTGTTGCCAGTGTTCTGCAACTGACGAGTAACCTGCGAACTGAACGAGACCTGGCCGGACGGGAAGCCCGGCTGGAGATAGTCGAGGAAGTTCTGACGGAACTCCGCACCTGCTTTGATGGTGTGGCCGCCTATGAATTTCGAGTAGGATCCGGAGATCTGATGGGTGCCTTCCTGGCGATCCATGATGAGGTAGCCTTCGGTGCCGATATCGGTGTAGCCTTCGGGGGCGATGGTTGGGAAAACGGGATAGGTCGCGTTTTTCTTCATGTATTCCGGGAAGCCTAGCGAGGTGAGGTCAAAGGCTTCCATGGCATTGCGATGAAAGTCAGAATAGATCAGTCCGTAACGAAGCGTCCAAACTGAAGTGGCGTTTTCAGTGCGCGTAAAATCGGTGACGACGGAGTGGGTGCGGGTTGCCGTTGGACCGTCGTTGAAAGTGAAAGCCGGATTGCCCTTGCCGAAGATGTTCGGCGGTGTACCGAAGTTGCGATTCTCGCTGTAGCGCCCGGTAAGGCGCATCTTGTCATTGAGGTTATGATCGCCCTTAAGGTCCATCTGCCTTGATCCGCTTTCAGTTGTGTCCTGCACAAACCAATTGTTGGTATTCGTAATGGCGTTTGTGACTTGATTCTGTTTCGGGAAATAGGCGAGGGACTTGAGCGCAATTGGATCCATACGAGACGGCGGAATAACGTTGCCTGCAAAAGGCTAGCGGCTAAGTTGACCGGCCGTGTTCACCGAGGAAGCATATGGATCAAATATCTGGATCATTTGGCCGTTGGATTGACGGGTCTGGGTAAAGTCGCCTAGGCGTTCCAAATTAGTAGGGAAGGTGGCTGTTTGCGAATAAGGGGATTTTTGGGCGGTACGTTCGAACGCCGCGAAGAAGAACGTTTTATTCTTTTTCACAGGACCACCGATAACACCGCCTAACTGATCGCGGCGAAAATCCGGACGAGGGGAATTGTTGCGATTGGCGAACCAGCCGTTGGCATTGAGGTCAGAATGGCGAAAAAAGTAGAAGCCAGTTCCGTGAAAGGCGTTGGTACCAGACTTGGTAACCATATTTATGATAGCGCCACCGGTTTGACCATAATCGGCTGGGAAGAAATACGTCTGCATCATGAACTCCTGTACGGAGTCGACTGATGTTTTGTATTTAAGGTCTGTGATGCCGGAGTTCTGTTCGACAGTGGTGACAGTAACACCGTCGACCATGACGTCTGAAGTGGAGTTGCGGGAACCATTGGCGACGAAGTTGGTGTTGGTGGAGCCGCGTGCGCCGGCTGAGCCGACGACGCCGGGCGTGAGGTAGACCAGCGCCAGGGAGTCGCGACCGAGATTTGGCAACGTTATCATGAACTTGTTATCGATCACTTGGCCGAGGCTGGCGATGGTGGTGTTGAGCAGGGGAGCGGCGGATTCCACGTTGACAGAGGAGCTGATGTCGCCGACTTGCAGTTGCACATCAAGGGTGGCAGCTTGTTGCACCTGAAGATCAAAATTTTTCTGGATGAACTTCTTAAAGCCCGCAGCTTCGACAACCAACAGGTACTTTCCTGGTTGGAGTGCGGTTACTACGTAGCGCCCTGAGGAATCAGTTGTACTTGGGTGATCAACGTTGCGATCGGCTTCAGTGACGGTGATTTTGGCACCGGGAACAGCAGCGCCTGTGGAATCGGTGATGGTGCCACGAAGAGAGGCGGTGAAGGACTGGCTCCAGCCGGTTGTTGCCAAGACGAGGGCAAGGACGAGGGGCCCAAACAGGCTCTGCTTTTGCATTAGTAACGTGCTTCTGTAATCGAACATTTACATTCATAATATTAGGTATCGCTGCTTAACGCAATAAGAAATGTAATGTCATTGGTGATCAATCTGACAATCAGGAAGCCTTAAGTCGCAATTTCTCAGCATGCAACCCAGCAACCCAGGCGCAAGTTATGGCACAGGCGATGGCGATGAATGGTCCGGAAAACGAATGCGTGCGTTCGGTGACGAATCCAACAATCCACATTAGAAACGCTCCAGCAAGCGAGCCGATGCCGCCGGCCAAACCCATGGCAGTGGAGACGGCGGTTGTGGATACTTCCTGCGTGAAGGTGAGGTAGGTGGACATCCACATGCCGAGACCGAAGTTGGAGATCACAAGAATGGCGATCATAGTGGAGCGATCTTCAGCCCAAGGCACGGCAGCCGCAGTTGCTACCAGGCACGTGGCTATGGTGAAAACTGTGCGGCGCTGGAGGCGCAGTGCGGCCAGGCCAAAGGCGATGTAGCCGAGGTCGAGCCCGAGGAAGATTAGGGTGAGAATCCATTTGAGATCAGGCGATCCAGCAGCCATACCGCGCTGCTGGTTGAAGTAAGTGGGTAGCCAGTTGACGTTGAAATAGAGGATGGGGTTGACGGTGCTGGTGATGACGGCGACCATCCAAAATTTCGGTTCAGTGAGTACGGCGCGATAGGCGGCGGAACTGCTGGGCAGGGCGGGCGCGCGCCAGATGGGGGCGAGGTCCTGGCGACTGGTGAAGATAACCCACGCGACGAACCAGACAATGCCGATGAGGCCGACGACAGCGAAACCAGTGCGCCAACCGTAGGCGGTGGCAACGCTGAGGATAATGAGCGGGGCGGTGAGTGCGCCGATGCTTTGGCCGCTGGTGAAAATGCCGTTGCCCAGGGGGCGTT
>JBBRJC010000013.1:0-16842 GCA_038220135.1 Bryobacterales bacterium
GCCGGAGCGCCTTCGGGAAGGGTAAATTCCAGGCCAAAGAAATCGCTCCACGCCTCGCCCATTGCGCCGCCCTGCTGGCCCGATAAATTTCGAACCAGACGCAGGCTGACGCCGTGCGTATATTCGTGAACAATTACCTGCGAATCATAAGAGCCATCGGAAAAAAGGCCGAGATTTGAAGATTGCCCCAGGTACATGGCAATCATCGCCTGTGTGCCGTCATTGAAATTTGCAGCGGTGTAGAACGCATTATCCGTGGCGGCCAAACCGTCTCGTTGAGATCCATACTGGCTATAGCCATAGATTGCATCGCCTGCTACGCCGCCTTTGTTGCCATTCTCTTTTTGGTAGTTACCTGCCGCTTCGTTGAAGCCCAAAGTGTAAAACAGATCGTGCGCCTGATTAATCCAGTAGAACAAGTTGGAACTGGCGGCATCGGCATAGTTCGATGGATTTGGCGCGGCAGGGCCGAGTTGCAATGGAAAGTTGAATTCGCCATTCGTGCCGATTGCCAGTTTGGGGTCCTTGAAAAATTGAACACCGCGTACGTTTTGCCCCACAATTACGTTATTACCGCTAGTCGAACCTGCTCCAACCCAACCCAAAGGAGAAGCTGTCGCGTCGCCTTTAAACGATTGCCATGTCCGGTCGACAAAAGGAGGCGGAGCCGTCAGCCGGCTGCCCGGAACCGGATTCGGCTGTGGGCTTTCCTTGTCGAAAACCATGCCTCGCGGTGCATTTTGGAAAAAGGTTCTGGATTGGCGTCCTAGAATTCGCGGTGTTTCGCTACTTACAACTATTTCGTAACTATTGACCCCATTTTCATCTACCACGCTTACCGCCCATGCCGGAACAAGGCGGTCTTCTAGAGGGAACCAGACTGGCTCTGCTTCCACGTCGGCACCTAGTGAACCCGCAGCGATAGTTGTCCGAAAGCCTCTTTGTTCTTTAATTTGAAATGCGGCAAAGTGGGTGGCTGCCCTGGCGTTGACCGCCCCAACCGCCGCCCGCACGGATCGAATCAGGCCTGCTGGTTGCGGGGCGATTGTGCCCGCCGCTGGCCCTGCCGCAAGCAAGCCACCGGCATTCAGCACGGTACCATCGCTTGCAATGTTGACGGTCCATTCGGCGCCGTGCACATCCAGGTCCTGATATTTCTGTCTATAAATGAGGTGCGTTACGCCATTATGTTCTGTTTGATACCGCTTAAACAGATAGACGCTTTCCAATTCAGCTGGAGAAAGTTTCAATTCTCTCGATACTGTTTTCAGAAATTGCAGGGCAATTCGATCAGTTGGTTCTGAACTTGGTCTGGTTAAGGGGGCTTCACTATTGAACCAGTGGCGGCGTTCGGCGGCCGTTGCAGCGGCTGCGAAGATCATGAGGAGGAACAACAGCCGTCTATTGAATTGCACTTTAATCCGTCACTTGAATTTTAGACCAATTTGAATTTGATTCAAGTAAATTCTCAAATCTTTTCAGCGTTAAGGAAATGACATCCCCGTCCCAGATTCTCGCATCAAAGGCCAAATGCGATTTTCATTTGACCAATCCGAGGCTCAGTTTCCACTCTTAATTCGCCATGAACCTACTTGAATGAGCGTTCTTAAAAAGAAAAACGGTGCACGCTAATGGTTCACCGTTTTCTTGGGTGACAACGGCAGGAATCAGCTGCCGTGATGTCGGGAGAATCAGAATCAACGGTTTCGCGTCCGAATCCGAAAAATCCTGGTACGTGATACGAATATTATGTCCTGCGCACTATTTAGTCAAGAGAAAAAATAAGACCCGAAAAAAACGCCGTAACAAACTAACAACAAAAGACTTATTAGATCCGCTCTTCTTAGCCCCTCAGTGGAAAACCCTTGGAAAAGCTTTGGAAAATGGATCCGTTTTCGCTGTAAGCCTGAGATTCTTCAAGATTTATTTTTGCCCGCCACCCAGATGCAGAACTGTCATTTCTCCATCAAGGTCGCCCTGCTTAACTCCACGGATCCGGTTCATCAAAAGCCGGAATCCCTTGAATCCAAATCCAGCTAACACAGAGAAAGCAAACAAGATAGCTGCCGACTCAAGCCCCGTCACAACAATTTCACCAATCCCAGGATCTTTTTCGCCCGTCTTCGCATTCAGCGAAATATTCGCCTCATAGTTCACTTTCGACAATAGTAGTTCTGCCGAATCGGCACTCTTAGCCGACGCTACAAGAGCGACCAAAACGCCTGAGCGCTTAACTCGCACCCCAGGCAGTTTCTGGAATTCGTCGAACCGCGCCCGCGCGATATGCGGCGTCGGATAGCTGAAAAGCGTTAGCTGTATTTCCCCTTCCGGGCTCTTGTACCTCGCCGTTTGGCCTTCGCCACCCATCGAGAAGGCTGCCAGCGACGGACTTACTGAAGGCTCAAACAACGCCAGTGAGGCCGGTCCCAGAATGTAGCGCTCAGAGTTAGCCACCAGGCCCGCCGCGGGCAGGAAGCCCGTTAGAACAGGGAAAGAGGCCTGTTCCAGCCGTGGCAGGCTGAGCATTAATTGCGAAAGCACGTCAGCATCGGTCGGCGTGGTGCCGTCGAACTGTAACAGGTAGTTACCGAAAACAGCCAGAGTTTGAGCCCCCGTGATGGAGGCGACCTTGGTCAAATCGGCAGGTTTAGCGTCGGCAGGGCGAAGAAACTGGAAAGCAGCAAAAGCACTGGTGGTATCGGTAAATCGCCAGGCAGTGATCGTAAACCGCGCGCCCGCCCGGTCATATTCAGCCTGATCGGAATCCTTAAAACCGTACTCTGCCCACAATTCCTGGTTGGGAACCGGGGCTTTGCGGGTAGAGAGCCGTTTGGCTCCCTCAAACCCATCAGGCAATAGGCCTGCCGACGCCGGAAGGGCGGCAAACAGTGCCGGAATAAGCAAGCTTAGAAAACTTAGACGCCGTGGCATTTCTTGTACTTCTTTCCGCTGCCGCACCAGCAGGCATCATTACGGCCTGGCGTTTTTTTAGCCAGTGTCGGTTGTTGTTGAGAAGATGCTTCGCCGCCAGCAAACTGCAGCGCTTCCATCTCCTTTTCTTTCTTCTTCGCAATATTCCGAGTGAAATCTTCGATGCTCGATTGTGCTGACCGGCGCTTTTCCAACGTCACGTCAGGCACAGGCGGCGCGTCATCCTCATACTCATCAGCAGCAGCTTCGCCATTATCCTCAGTATCAGGATCGAATGGCAACAACGAACGGTTACCTTCCTCAATTTGCAGGAAGTAGAGATAACGCACCGATTCGTCTTCGATACGGTCCATCATGTCCTGGAACATGGTGAAGCTCTCTTTTTTATACTCAATCAGTGGATCTTTTTGCCCGTAACCACGCAGGCCGATGCCCTCTTTCAGGTGATCCATCGACAACATATGGTCTTTCCACTGATCGTCGATCACCTTCAGCATGATCATGCGTTCGGCGTCGCGTAAAAGTTCGGCCCCAACCACGCTTTCCTTTTCGTCATAGCGTTGAGTGAGCCGGCCGATAATCAGTCCCTCAATTTCCGCCTTGCTGAGCGTGCGCATTTCCGCCACAGTGCATTTGACACCGAAACTGCTTAGAATGTCGCTTTCCAGTTCAGCTAATTCCCAATTATCGGGATGCGCCTTGTCAAGAATGCGCGAATCTACAAAAGAGCCGACGATACCGCCGACAATTTCCATGATTTTCGCTTTCTGATTTGCCCCTTCAAGTAATCCACGGCGCAACGAGTAAACCGCCTGACGCTGCTTGTTCATCACGTCGTCATATTCAAGCACGTGCTTGCGGCTTAAAAAGTGCTGCGCTTCTACTGCGCGCTGCGCTGCGGCAATACGTTTGGTGATCAGCCGCGACTCAATCGGCACGTCCTCTTCCATACCCAGCCGCAGCATCAGGTTTTGCATGCGATCGCCGCCGAAAATGCGCAGCAAATCATCTTGCAACGAGAGGTAGAATTTGGAAGAACCGGGGTCTCCCTGACGGCCTGCACGGCCACGCAACTGGTTGTCGATACGGCGTGATTCGTGACGCTCGGTTCCAATAATGTGCAGCCCACCGGCAGCAACCACTTCATCGTGTTCGATGTCGATCGCTACTTTTACTTCCTTATAAACTACGTCCCATTCTTCGCGAGAACAGCTATCGGGGTCGATATTCTGCTTGCGCAGTTTTTCGCGTGTAAGGAAGTCGGCATTGCCCCCAAGAAGAATATCGGTACCGCGGCCAGCCATGTTTGTGGATACAGTAACGGCACCTTTGCGGCCGGCTTGGGCCACGATGAATGCTTCGCGTTCGTGATTCTTGGCGTTCAGTACTTCGTGCGGAACGCCCATTTTCTTCAAAATGCTCGAGAGTTTTTCCGATTTATCAACCGAGATCGTACCAACCAGCACCGGCTGGCCGTTGAGGTTCTTTTCCTTGATCTCTTTGGCCGCGTTGCGGAACTTTTCTTCTTCCGTACGGAAAACAATATCGTTGGAATCAATGCGCCGCCGAATGCGGTTGGGCGGAATAACACTAACGTCTAACTTATAGGTTTTGCCAAATTCCGCAGCTTCCGTTTCCGCCGTACCAGTCATACCGCCTAACTTCTTATACAAACGGAAGTAGTTTTGGAAAGTGATGCTGGCAAGCGTCTGCGTTTCACGCTGGATTTTGACCCCTTCTTTGGCTTCAATTGCCTGATGCAAGCCATCGGACCACCGCCGTCCGGGCATGATACGCCCCGTGAATTCGTCAACAATCATCACTTCAGCCTCGCCATCGTCGCCGGGGCGGACAAGATAATCTTTGTCGCGATGGAACAGCACGTGCGCTTTCAGGGCTTGTTGAATGTGATGGTTGGTTTCGATGTTGGCCGGTTCGTACAAATTGCCGCAGTCAAGCAGACGTTCCACCTTATGGACGCCTTCTTCAGTAAGGGCAACGCTGCGGTGCTTTTCATCAACCGTATAATCACCAGTGAAGTATTTTTCCCCGGGCTCCCGGCCTTCAATCACTTCGCCGCGAATCAGTTTGGGGACAATTTTATTGAGCTTGTAATACTTATCAGTGGATTCTTCACTGGGTCCGGAAATAATCAACGGCGTGCGCGCTTCATCGATCAGGATGGAATCCACTTCGTCAACAATGGCGAAATTGTGGCCACGCTGAACGCAGTTTTCCATACGGAACTTCATGTTATCGCGCAGATAATCAAAGCCGTATTCGTTATTGGTTCCGTAGGTGATGTCAGAGGTATAGGCTTGGCGACGCTCAATGTCAGAACGTTCGTGGACAATTGTGCCTGTGGAAAGGCCCATGAAATTGTACAGCCTGCCCATCCATTCCGCGTCGCGCCGGGCAAGGTAGTCGTTGACGGTAACCACGTGAACGCCTTTGCCGGCAAGTGCATTGAGGTAAACCGGCAGCGTGGCGACAAGCGTTTTGCCTTCACCGGTGCCCATTTCTGCAATGCGTCCCTGATGCAGGAAAATGCCGCCGATCAACTGAACGTCGAAGTGGCGCATGTTCAGGATGCGCCGGCTGCCTTCGCGTACAGCAGCGTACGCCTCCACCAGCATGTCGTCCAAGGATGTGCCCTGGGCAATGCGCTGTTGGAATTCAGTAGTCTTGGCGGCCAACTCGGCGTCGCTCAAGGCCATCATCTTTTCTTCTAAACCGTTAATGGCGGTAACAAGAGGCCGAATGGCTTTGATCTCGCGCTCAGTCTTGGTGCCGAAAATCTTGGCCAGAATCATATCAAACATAGGTAAAAGCCGCTTTTACCAGTTTAGCGCACCCGGGCTAGACCCTTATTAATATTTCCTTAAACCTGAATTGGGGCCCTTTGACCAAACGTGACAGACAGCGCCATATCCGCTAGGCTGACAATAAGCCAGGAGATCAAACCATGGAAATACAATTCACGCCAGAGCAGCAAGCGCAACTTGCCCACATTGCCAATAAGGCCGGAATTGTTCCTGCGCGTCTAGTGACGAATGTTGTGGCGCGTTATTTGAACGAAGAAGCCAGTTTTCCTGCCGCCGTAGACAAGAGCATTGCCGCCGCTGATCGTGGCGAGTTCATTGACGAAGAAGAGATGGACGCTCGTCTCGAAGCCATGTTCAAGGCGTGATGCGGATTCGTTGGACGATCCCCGCAACCGATGACTTGGAGTGCATTAACACTACTACTCCGGCACTACCCGCGCCGTGAAGAACCAGCCTTCCCTCGGATGGCTCGGCCATCGCCTCGGCACCTTCTTTACATCTATCACGGATCACAGGACTGACTGTTGTGCTTTTAGCCCAAATGTTTCAAAAAGATAAACTTCGGGGTACAGGCAGGCGATCCTAATCCGCGAAATGTGAAGGTTTCTCAGCGGCGCGGCAAGCCGTTTCGTGAGCCAATTAGTGTGGCCTATTTTGGCCGGGAGTGCCAGAGCCGCTTTTTCTTTGTCTCCGCTTCAAAACTAGCGTTTTTGTGCGGTTCATCGTACGAGAAAAAGAAACCGAGAGCGGCGTGCTTTGATCCAATGGGATCGAGTAGACTTAATTAACTTAGATTCGGCTTTACCGGTACGATAAGTTATACGGAGTAGTGCAGGGAACTGCAGAACGTAATCCCCTGGTTCTGGTTTTATTCTTACTTGAAAGAGGCCTTTTGGATGTCGCTTGCTACAAATCCGTTACTTCAACTTACCGGCAAACAACAAAATCTGTGGAACGAGTTTGAAGCCATTTTTCCAACGGAGTTGGAGCTCATATCCGCTGCAATTGCACTCGGTGCCGATGCGATCAAGCCATGGGCTGAAGCCGAGATTAATCTGGCGCGTAATGTTTACAAGACTGCCCCGCTCAACAAAACCAAGCTGGCATTTCTACGCGAATTAATCTGCGCTGGCCTTGATCCTCTCGGTGAGGCGTTTTGTGCACTTCGTACTCCTGCCCAGCGCCGCGAAAGCGGGGCTACATATACGCCGGGTCCTATTGTTTGTTCAATGGTAGAGTGGGCAGCAGGTCGCGGGACGCCGCAGCGAATCATTGATCCGGGTGTGGGCTCCGCACGTTTCTTGTTACAGGCGGCCAAAAGATTTCCGCAGGCTTCGCTCGTCGGGGTAGACATTGATCCGCTCGCGACTCTAATAGCTCGAGCCAATCTTAATGTGGCTGGTCTTGCGAAACGCTCTCGAGTTATCCTTGGCGACTATCGGAATTTTAATGAGCAGATTGCCGCAATCACACTTTATATCGGAAATCCACCTTATGTTCGTCATCACCAAATTGCCACAAAGTGGAAGGATTGGCTTTCAGCTGAAGCAATGAAACTAGGACACAAAGCCAGTCAACTCGCCGGGCTCCATGTTCATTTCTTTTTGGCCACCGCAAGCAACGCAAGGCCCGGAGATTTTGGCGCGTTTATTACTGCTGCTGAATGGCTTGACGTCAATTACGGTTCTCTGGTGCGTTCGCTTGTAGTGGGTGAACTTGGGGGCCATAGCATTACTGTGATCGAGCCAACTGCACAACCTTTTCCAGATGCTGCTACTACTGCTGCAATCACAACTTTCGAAATCGCAACCAAGCCAAAGTCAGTTTTTTTCAGACGTGTTGACAACTTACGCGAACTTGAAGGGCTGAATAAGGGCCGGAAAGTTCACCGTGACCGTTTGGCAACAGAAGCCAGATGGTCATACCTCACCCGCTCCTCTGATAAACCACCAGAAGGCTATGTTGAACTTGGTGAAATATGCCGTGTACACCGTGGTCAAGTGACCGGTGCCAATGACATATGGATCGCAGGTTTGCACAGCGAAGGCTTGCCGGATTGCGTTCTGTATCCGGCCGTAACGCGCGCGAAAGAGGTGATCGCCGCCGAAGGTGTTCTTCGCGACGCGGCGCAGCTTCGCCGTGTAATTGATATTCCCGTCGACCTGGAGGAGCTAGATTCAGCCGAGAGAAAGGCCGTCAATAGATTCCTCAAATTTGCGCGCGAGAAAGGCGCTAATAAGGGCTACGTTGCAATCCATCGTAAAGCGTGGTGGTCTGTGGGGTTGCGCTCCCCCGCGCCAATAATCTCCACTTACATGGCGCGACGTGCGCCTGCATTTGTTTTGAACAAAGCGGATGCCCGGCACATCAACATTGCTCATGGTCTTTACCCTCGCGATTCTATGACAGAGAAAGCGCGGTTAACTCTCGTTAGTTTCCTGCAAACAAATATCTCTCAACATTCTGGTCGTACCTATGCGGGTGGTTTAACAAAGTTCGAACCACGAGAAATGGAACGGCTCATCGTTCCGTCTCCCGCAATGCTTGCCGCAGGGGTTTTGCAGTGATTGATCCGCCTCAGTGGGCCAAAGAACAGCTTGAAGCTGATCGAGTGAAGGCAATAGAGCTTTTCCGCAAAGAACGCATGGAAGAACCGCTAGAAGACTATTTGGAAGCCTTTGATCAATACCAGGGTTACGTCGAAGAATTTCTTGAAACGACTGTGGACTTATCTGAACTCGATAGCCAAGGTCTTGATGTTCTCACCGATTCGAATTTGCTCGAAGCCTTTAGATATTTAGCGGCACCGCCTATATCTGCCGATGATTTGAAGGTACTCGCGGAAGCACCCTCGCTTGCCAAAGGCGCGCTCCGCAAAAAACCGGAGGATGTTCAACGGTTGATTCAAATTGTTCGCATCGTTCTTGACCGGCGACGGTTCGCCTGGGTTGTCGAAAACCGCGAACCTACTGAGGCTGAACGGGCGGCGGCGATCATGGCATCAGCTGCATTGTTGGCTGCTAGTCGCGTCCAAACAAAACGACGTTCCACCGGCAAGGTGCAACAAGAAGATCTGGTAAAACAGACCTTGAAAGATTTGGGACTTAAGGAAGTACCCGCACGCCACATCCCCAATGTTTCCTTTGCTCCAGCCGCGGGTGAGTTTTGCGCGGAGAGTATGCTTGGAGAAGCAAAGGCTGGCCGCAAAGCGGACATTGTACTTCGTCTCTGGGATCAGAGACTTATGCCGATTGAGTGTAAAGTTTCTAATTCTTACCTCAATTCGGTGAAGCGCCTTAACAACGATGCGGCTGTTAAGGCTGGAGCGTGGAAGGAGGACTTTGGGCGTAGGCAAGTAGTTCCGGCCGCTGTCCTAACGGGTGTCTATAAGCTTCACAATTTAATAGATGCTCAAGACAGAGGCCTTACTCTTTTTTGGGCGCACGATCTCAAACCGCTTACTGAATGGCTCGAACAAACGAAGAGATAAAATACAATGCAAGTTAACTCGTCTACCTTTACGATTGCCGAATATTGTCAACAAATGCGAGAGAAATCGATAGTCGTCAACCACGAGTATCAGAGGTCTGATAAGGTTTGGCCACCGGCGGCCAGGTCCTATCTGATCGAGACGGTTTTGCTCGGTTTTCCCATTCCGAAATTGTCACTGTACCAGACTACTGATCTGAAAACAAAAAAAACAAAAAAGGAAATTGTTGATGGTCAACAACGAAGTCAGGTCATATACGACTTTTTCGAGGGAACGTTCCGGTTGACGGGAAAAGGGGAATTCGGTGGCAAACTGTTTTCGCAGCTTGAAGAGCCGCAACAACTGCGCTTTGTTGAGTATGCGCTCACGGTCGACGTCTTTGTAGGAGCCACTTCAAACGAAATTAGGCAAGTGTTTCGGCGCATGAATTCTTACACCGTGCCCCTTAACCCACAAGAAAAACGGCATGCTACCCATCAGGGTGATTTTAAGTGGTTTATTGTTGAGGCCGTAGAAAAGTACTCGGAAACTCTTAAGAAGTTGGGTGTGTTTGGAGAGCGGCAACTGAGCAGGATGGCAGATGCAGCCCTGTTTTCTGATGTCGTGTTCACCTTTTCACAAGGCATTAGGAATGCTTCAGATATAAGCCTCGATAAGTTCTACAGCGACAATGAGAGAGAATTCGTAGGTAGTGTAGAATTGCGGCAACGATTGACGAACGCGATGGATGTAATTCTTACGTGGACCGACATTCACCATTCGGCATTAATGAAGTCTTACAATTTCTATTCTCTGCTGCTGGCCATTTCACACGCTCTCAATCCCATAGAAAAAGGAAATTTCAACGACTTCTATAAACGAACAACACCCCTAAAGATTGATCCTCAATATGCTCTACCGAATCTAACCGCGCTATCGGCGGCCATCGAGGAACCTAATAGCTATCCTCAATTCTCGGTCTACGTTGCTGCGTGCTCGAAGGCAACGACACGCATTGAGCAACGCAAAAACAGGTTTGTTTGGTTGTCCAAAGCGCTCGAAGGCAAACTCCTTCCTTAGAAATGAACCACCATGCATAAATGCAAACGCTTAAGGAGGCTCCGAACGACACTTAATCAAAGAGTTGCCCGATTGGAGAGTCGGCTCAGCGCCGTTTCTGGATCACCACGGCATAAAGATCGAGACCTCGTGATTGCCTATGTAACCATCGAAGCTCTTAATGCCTGGGCGTTGTTTTGTCGATCATTTTACTTGTCATGCGCACTTGGGGCGTGGACTGAGCGGAAGAGACGCGTTGCGTTTCTTCATCCAACTCCCGATCCCCTCGGGGCGGCAATCACATTTTGCAATTCGCGAGCCAGGCGAAACGCGGCTGGTTTCTGGCACCGCAGGGATGAACCCGCATGGCACGATCCAAATGTATTGATGCGAGTATGCAACAACCTAGGTTGCTCAATCCAGCCCCAAATCGGGCAAGCGTTTTCTCTTAATCAGAATGTGTTTAACGATCTACCTGTTTTTAGAAACTTTTTTGCGCATCGAAACAACCAGACCTCACAAGCTGCAAGAAATATCGCCCCTAGATATTTGCTCACTACGAAGCTCGCGCCCTCTGAGCTCTTAATGGCAGTTAGTCCAGGAGCAACCGAATCAGTTATCATCGAATGGCTCGCAGAAATGAAAGTGACCGCTGAGTTTCTGTGTAAAGGCTGAAACGCAGGGTATTGATTTTGGGGACGCCTCATGAATCGGCCATTACTCCTGTGAACCTCAGTCGCATTATACGAGCCATTCTCATGCCATCCAGCGCAACGTGCATCTCATCAATGCAGGTTGGTTAGACGGGCTCCTTTTTCCATGTCTCCTCGAAGCATCCCTCATTTTCCCCGCCCTCAAAAAACCCAATCACAGAACCAGAAAATAATCCTAACCCCATCATTCCATTAAAAACCGAATCCCCCACCTCCCCCAAATAACCCCAAAAATTAGGTGCCCCATGCGAAGCTGATCTTAGGAACTACACATGGCACCAAGCTCTCACAAACAGGACCCACCGATCCCCAAAATCGTCAAAATCCTCGAATCCGCACAACGCCGCACCACCTATTTCATTTCCCCGGATTCCCAACCCTGCGCCGCCCTCCCCACCGGCCAATCCGTCCCCCTCCATTCAGCCGACTACTGGCGCTGGCTCTCCGCCACCCTCGACGAAGACGGCATCTTCCACCCTTCCCCCCAACAATTCGCCGCCGCCATAAAAAAGCTCGAAGAGCACGCCCATTCCACCCTCGACATCCGCCCCGTCCACCTTCGCTCAGTCGAAACCAAACCCCACCACTACTCCCTCGACCTCCATTCCGCCATCGAACACTGCATCGAAATCAACGGCAAGGATTGGAGCATCGGCGACGCCTTCGGCCTCCACTTCCGCCGTCCCACCACCAACTGCCCCCTGCCCTATCCACGCAAAACCGACGCCAAGCTCGAACGCTATCTCGAACTATCGTTCAACCTCAAGGAATCCGAAGCGCTCGATCTCAAAAACTGGCTCATCCTCGCCATGCTCCCCAACACCACGCCGCCGCCGTTCCTCATCATCCGCGGCAAAGCCCGTGACCAAGCCACCGCCATCATCCGCAACTTGCTAGACCCCGCAGTAAACCCAATCCTCGCCATCCCCAACACAGCCGCCCAAATCGCCGATCTCACCATCCGCAATCGCGTGCTCGCATTCAGCCTCTACGGCCAATTCAGCAAGGGCAAAATCGCAATGCTCAAAACGCTCCGCACCGGCATGCAAATTCCATTGCGCGAAAGCAGCAAACATTCCGGCCAAATCGAAACCAGGATGCAGCGGCCAATCATCATCTCATCCGACGAAGAAGTGAAATTCGAAGCCGACAAGCTGACACTGGAAATCAACGAAACCGCCGACACCTATCCAGATGAATTCCTCGGTGCCCTGCTAACCGCAGTAGTGCGGTCGATTCGCGAACTCACCAGGCAACCGGCCCGTAAATTCTTCACCCAACCAAACGCACACCCAACCCCACCCCCGCAGTTACCCCAATCCCCAGCCCCATACACATAATGTGAGAGGGCAGGCTCCGCCCAAAGATGGAGCCCCCCAAGCTGCCCCGAGTCGCGTAGGTCTTTGACAATTTAATATTGAAACCCAGCAAACACCGGCTGGATGCTTCCATTCCGTGCTGGATGGAACCTCCGTGCTCCGTGGCGCGGACACTCGTGTCTGCAGCGTCTCGACTCTTCGGGACGCTCTTTCTTCAGGTTTGATGCATATCGGGAACTGCGTTTAATCTTCCGGGGCAAACCACAAGCTACTTAAAAAAGATCGAGGACAATCTCCTCTATCCCCAGCCCCAGCCACATAATGTGAGAAGGCAGAGACTATCGGGAGTTGCGTTAAATCTTCCAAAGCAACCACAAGCTACTAACATTCAACCAAATAGAAAGCCCGCCCCCAGAACCTTATCGGCTAGCCCGCTCAGCCTTGAGCAACGCTTCCAACTGCTCCACTCGCGCTGTCAGATCGGCAATCGCCATACCTTCCGGATCCGGCAATACCCCATGTTCCAATTGCTCATCCGCAATCACGCCCCGAGATCGCACAATCCGCCCCGGAATTCCAACAACCGTGGAATGATCAGGCACCGGATGCACAACCACTGACCCGGCCCCAATCTTGGCGTGATTCCCAATAAGAATGTTGCCCAAAACCTTGGCACCACCACCAATCACCACATTGTTCCCAATCGTAGGGTGCCGCTTGCCGCGATCTTTGCCTGTTCCACCCAGCGTCACGCCCTGGTAGATCAACACATCGTCGCCAATTTCCGCCGTTTCCCCAATCACCACACCCATTCCATGATCAATGAAGAAACGCCGGCCAATTTTCGCTCCAGGGTGGATCTCAATCCCTGTAACCAATCGTCCAAATTGCGAAATAATACGCGCTATAAGAGGGCATCCCAACTTATATAGCCGATGCGATAAACGGTGCAGCAAAATCGCATGAACACCGGGGTAGCAAAGAAAAATCTCCAGGCCGCTTTTTGCAGCCGGATCTTCCCGGAAAACCGTCTCGATCTGCTCCCTTATAGTCTCGAACATGTCTCTTTGATTATGACGCACTCTCAAAGGTTGCAAATTTACCTGGTACTAACCGATTCATGGGTATAATGGAGGAGATGCCGCAAGGCTACCTCCCGATTTTCCTCTTTCTCGTTATCGCAATTGCATTTCCCGTCGTGACTCTTCTGGCGGCGAAATTGATTCGTCCGTCCTCCCCGTCCAAATTGAAGCTCGAAGCTTATGAGTGCGGTATCGAAGCAGTGGGCAATTCCCGTGGTCGCTATGCGGTGCGGTTTTATATTATCTCTATCTTGTTCGTCATCTTTGACGTCGAGACAGTCTTCCTATTCCCGTGGGCAGTACGTTACCGGCAACTAGGTTGGTTTGGCGTAGCAGAAATCGCCGTTTTCCTAGTTATTTTGATTGTCGGTTATCTTTGGGCATATAAGAAAGGAGCACTTGAATGGGTGTAAAAATAGCAGTCGAGATTTCGCGGAGGATTTCCGTATTGACAGCAATGGCTGCTCTATCGGTTATCGCGCTTCATGCACAACCAAGGCTTCGGCTGGCGGATACAACCGTCGGACCGGTGTCGATCGCGGTAGGTTCTAACGGACCAACCGCCACCATCGCTACCACCAATGCAGGTACAGGAAGCTTAAGCCTCACGGCAAGCTCTTCGGTTCCCTGGATTACCCCGACAATTGGTGCCGGCACAACCTGCTCGGCTTTCCCCGGACAAAGCTGTTCCATCGTCAGCATGGCATTCAACACCGCCTCACTGGCAAAAGGCACATACACCGGCTTGGTCACCGTTTCAGACGCAAACGCCTCCGATGCACCGCAAACGATTGCAGTAACCGTCGCCATTGGGGGCAATGTTCCCGATGCAGTGAACCTATATGTAGCACCCAACGGCTCTTCCGACAGCGTGACGTTCACCACCAACGGCTTGGTACAAAGCACCATCAGCGCCTCAGCCAGCAGTTGGCTTTCTTTCGGCTTCGCCGGCAGTTCCAGTTTCGCTTTCACCCTGCCCTATCGCATTACCGCAAAACACCAGCCCGGCATGGCCGAAGGCACCTACAACGGAACGCTGGGAGTATCCGGTTCAATTCCGATCTTCGACACGAAGTCGATCCCCGTCGTATTACGCGTTACCTCACAACCGATTATTGCCTTCTCCGCCACCTCAGTCCGCTCCCGTGCCGCACAAGGTGCAGCAAAACAATTGAAGCGCTTCGTTTATTCCAATCGCGGACTAGGCACGTTGACGTTGGGTGATGTCACAGCAAGCGGTGGCTCATGGCTGACCGTGCAAGCCTTCCCACAGTTCAATATTTTTGACGTCAACATTGACCCAACCAATCTCGCGCCGGGAACCTACAACGGGACAATTACGGTAGCAAGCAATGCAATCAACGGCACACAAACGATTCCGATCGCAGTTGACGTTTTTGCGCAAGGCGTTCCGGTAAGCACTCGCGTGGCTAACAACGCAACCTTTGCCAGTGAAGAAGAGATCGGCCAGGGCACCATCGTCGCCTTGTTCGGTGATCAACTTACCTTGCAGGCACCCACTTCGGCGGCTTCCCTGCCCTTACCGCAGAGCCTTGGCGGATCCCGTGTTTTGGTGAACAATGTTCCAGCACCGGTTTATTATACGCAGTATGACCAGATCAACTTCCAGGTTCCGTTCGATGCAGCTGTCGGCCTGGGCACGGTTCGTGTGGAACGCGATGGCCGCCTTGGCAACCCTGTATCTATTCGCATTGCAGCGCGGGCACCACGTCTGCTTCGCCTCGGCATTGGGGAATATGGTATCGCTGTCAATCAGGATGGTTCGTTCCCGATTCCGGCAACACCAGGGATCAACTCCCGTCCGGCACGGCCCGGTGAAGTGCTGGTAATTTACGCTCTAGGTCTTGGCCAGACAAGCCCGTCAGTGGCAAGCGGCGTAGGTGCACCAACCAGTCCGCTGGCACAGATTCCGGCAACCTCAATCGTTACATTTGGAGCAGGTTCACCGGGTGGTGGATCGTCGCCGGTCACTCCATTGTTTGTTGGCTTGACACCTAATTTTGTTGGTCTTTATCAGATCAACGTCGCGGTGCCAAACGATTCCCCAAGGTCTTCCCGAGTGGGTGTGCAGTTAACCACCGGATTGGCCGTCAGCAATGTTGTGGAGATCGCTGTCCAATGATGGATCGGTTGTTTCAGTCCGAATCAACCGTCGCATTTGGGGCAGGTTCACCGGGTGGATCGCCGCCTGTGAATCCACTGTTTGGCGCTCTTTATCAGATCAACGTAACGGTGCCAAACGATGCCCCAAGGGCTTCCCGTGTGGGTGTGCAGTTAACCACCGCACTGGCCGTCAGCAATGTTGTGGAGATCGCTGTCCAATGACGGATCGGTTATACTACAGCGATTCTTACTTAATTCAGTTTGAATCAACCGTAGAGGAGGCGGCGGCCGATGGCCGCCGTCTCTATTTAACGCAGTCCGCTTTTTACCCCACCTCGGGTGGGCAACTGCACGATCTGGGTGAAATCAATGGCATTGCCGTTGTTGAAGTAGTGGATGAGGAAGATCGGGTAGCGCATGTTTTGGCCGAACCCGTGACAGGCAAACAGGTGTCGGGTCTGGTCAATTGGACGCGCCGCTTCGACCACATGCAGCAGCATACCGGCCAGCACCTTTTGAGCGCCGTTTTTGAAGAAATGCTGGGAGCGCAGACACTGAGCGTTCACTTTGGTGATGCCTCTGCAACCATTGATCTTGCGGTGCCTTCGCTGAACCCCGATCAATTGGTTGCAATTGAAAAGCGCGCCAATCAACAGGTTTTCCAAAACCTTCCAGTGATAGTTTCCTACGAAGATGCGGCGACGGTTACCGGACTGAGAAAACCGAGCGAACGTCCGGGCATTTTGCGAATTGTGAATATTGCGGGACTGGACAAGAGCGCCTGCGGAGGTACACACGTCTCCCGCACCGGTGAAATCGGCCCTATTTTGATCCGCAAGCTGGACAAAATTCGTGGCAATGTACGTGTGGAATTTATTTGTGGGCAGCGTGCCGTGGCCGAGGCCAGACTCGATTTTGATGCTCTCAGCGCCGTCGGCCGACATTTTTCGTGTCCGCTTAACGAGGCGGCTGGAGCCGTGGGGCAGTTAACCGAACGAGCGAAGGAGCAGGACAAAGCCATACGCCTGTTGAAAAGCGAATTGGCCACGTTTCAGGGTAAGCAATTGCACCAGAACACGCAGGCGGGCGAGGATGGAATTCGCCGCCACAGCATCATGGTTGCCGAGCCGATTGCTGACGATCTGCGAATGCTCGCCCAGAACTTTATTGCTTGCGGCAAGGCCGTGCTGCTAATTGGGTCAACCAATCCCGCTTCCCTTTTGCTGGCCTGTTCGACGGATTCCAATTTGCATGCGGGCAATTTATTAAAGACGGTTCTTTCCGCAGCCGGCGGACGAGGTGGTGGCAGTAACACCTTGG
>JBBRJC010000014.1:0-16294 GCA_038220135.1 Bryobacterales bacterium
TCATGGGTAACATTTGCATGCAATGGCTCCTTTGCATAAATTAGCGCGATGAGAGGAGTGACTAACCTCTCGGTTTTGGCAAGTTTATGAAAACGGGAGAAATTGAGTTGGGAAAGTGCAGTGATCGCGATTGTTTGGAATCCCAAAAGCTAAATTGGGTTCGTTTTGATGCGTACAGTGATTGCGGATTGGGTTCGTTTTCAGAATCTGGGCGAACTTGGCGAAATGCAGAAAAGGGCCGGCCCTTTCAGGCCGACCCTTACATGATCAACAACTTAGCCAAGTGTTACAAAGAACGTGCTACCGCCGCGATTTACCAGAAGCACTGCATCGGAACCGGCACTCTTCAGTGCCCGTTTGAATGCAGTTGGCGAAGCAACCACTTTACGATTCACTTCTACAATTACATCGCCGCGCTTCAGGCCAACCCGGCTGGCTGCACTATCGGGATCCACACTGCGAACAACTACGCCTTCGGTCTGTGGGGAAAGTTCCAGCCGGCGCGCAACTTCAGGCGTCAGCTCTTCCACCGCAATTCCGTCTGCTGCTTCCTTCTCATCGGCGTCAGCATCTTTAAGACCCGCAGCCTTGGCACTCAGTTCACCCAGCTTCGCGGTGAACGTCTTCGATGCTCCATCGCGCCACACTTCCATCTCAACTTTTGACCCCGGCTCGGTCATCGAAATCCGGTTCCGCAGTTGATTGTTATCGGCCACCTGCACCCCGTTCAGACTCAGGATGACGTCACCAGGCTTCAGGCCCGCTTCGGCCGCCGGGCTATTGGGGCTCACTCCGCCCACCAGCGCACCACGCGAATCCTTCAAGCCGAAGCTCTTGGCGATAGCAGGAGTTACTGGTTGAATGACCACACCAAGTTGCGCGCGAGTGACTTTACCACTCTTAATCAGTTGTTCCATCACGCCCAGCGCCATGTTCGATGGAATGGCGAAGGCCACGCCGTTGTTGGCACCAGAGCCGGACAGAATGGCTGTATTAATACCGATCAGATCGCCATTGGTATTCACTAGCGCGCCGCCGGAATTGCCTTTGTTGATGGCTGCATCGGTTTGAATGAAGTCTTCATAGTCTTCAATACCCAAGCCGCCGCGGCCAGTTGCGCTAACAATACCCATGGTCACCGTTTGGCCAACGCCGAAAGGATTGCCCACTGCCAAAACCGTATCGCCTACTTCAAGTTTGGAGGAATCGGCGAACTTCAGGAAGGGCAGGCCCGAGGCCTCAATACGAAGCACGGCGACGTCGGATTTGTCATCGTGACCAACCACGGTCGCCTTAAATTCACGCTTGTCGAACATACGGACTTTCACTTCGGTTGCTCCATCGACAACGTGGTTGTTGGTGAGCACATAACCATCTTTACTAATGATCACGCCCGAGCCGGCACCTTGCTGGCGACGCTCGCGTGGCTGCTGTTGGCCGTCTGGGGAAAAGAAGCGGCGGAACTGTTCCGCATCCGGCCCTTCGGCAGATGCCTTGATCACTTTGGTCACGGAAACGTCTACAACGGCAGGTGAGACGCGCCTGACAATGTCGCGATACCCTGCTGTTGGCGTGGGGGCGGTGGACATGGTCGCATTGGGTGAATAATGTTGAACCGCCGTGGCAGCAATTGCTACTGTGAGGCCGGCAGTTAGGGTGGCAATGAGGAGTTTTGATTTGCTGAATGTCATGGCTCCTTCAGAATAGGGCGAATTGGCAAGGGTTCCCATACTGCCGGGGCTGTATATTGGCATCCCTGCTGGACGGTAGGGCCATTTTGCTGCAACTTCGCTACACTGCTAGAGAATGGTGGATACCCCTTTACCCGTCGCGCGGCCCGCCGGATCCCGTTGGCTGCTTGCCGCGGGCTTCGGTGGCATGGCGTTGCTGATGGCCTTTGCTGGTCTTTATGCAATTGCCGCAATCGGCCAGGTGCAAGAAAACGATGCCGAGATTTATGGAAGCTTTCTGCAACGCAATGTCGCACTAGAACGCATTCGCTGGTCAATCGTGCTATCCGCCGTTTATGCGCGCGATTACCTGGTTGATCAAGATCCTACCAACGCCGAAGATCACCTGCAAAATCTACTGAAAACCAAGGCGGAAATCGAAGTTGCACTGCAGTATCTGCATGGCACCGTGCCTGCGGCTGAAGCCGCTTTGCGCACAAGCACCACAGAATACTGGAATGGACTGCTGCCCATTTTTGATTGGAACGCTTTGGAACGGCGGCAATTTGCCTTTCCGTTTCTGTCTCGCAAACTGCTGCCGGAGCGCGCGCGCCTGCTTTCGATCGCCGACACCGTGGCCTCTCTTAATCGTCAGCAACTGGAGGCTGGGCGGCTGCAATCGCAAAAAATGTTCGAATCGTTTACGCGGCGGATGATCTACATCCTTGCTGCAACCCTTGGCCTGGCTCTTTTTCTGGGCCTGTGGACCAGCAGCAATATTTTGGATTTAGAAAAAGATTTGGGTAGCCGTTATAGCGAAATCCAAACGGCGCAGGAAAATCTGGAAGCGCTTTCCAAACGCCTGGTGGACGCACAGGAGCAGGAGCGGCGGAATATCTCGCGCGAATTGCATGACGAAGTGGGCCAAACACTTTCGGCGCTGCTTGTGGAATTGGGTAACGTTGCTGCGCACGTACCGCCCGATCAACCGGCGCTGGGGGACCGGTTGCAATCGGCGCGCAAACTGGGCGAGCAATCGGTTAACGCTGTGCGCAACATGTCGCTGCTGCTGCGGCCTTCAATGCTGGACGATTTCGGCCTGGTTCCCGCGCTGCACTGGCAGGCTCGTGAAGTGAGCCGGCGCACCGGGATGAACGTTACTGTTGAAGCTGAGGATCTGCCTGATACGCTGCCGGACGAGCACAAAACCTGCATCTACCGGCTGGTGCAGGAAGCACTCAATAATGCGACAAAACACTCGGACGCAACCACCGTTAAAATTACTGTGGACGAACGTCCGCAACTGTTGACGGTGAGCATCGCCGATAATGGGAAAGGGTTCAATACGCGCACCACGCGCGGCATGGGACTGGCTGGAATGGAGGAGCGCGTGCGGCATTTGAAGGGAACGCTCAGCATCCAATCGGCCCCTGGCGAGGGCACGCGCATTGCGGTGGAACTGCCCTTGAAAACTGTATGAGTCAAATCACGATTCTGCTTGCCGATGACCATACCGTAATTCGTTCCGGGTTACGAGCGCTGCTGGAACGGCAGCCCGATTTCGCTGTGGTTGCTGAAGCCGAAGATGGGCGAAAGGCCATCCAAATGGCTGCTGAACATTCACCGGATGTGATTGTGATGGACGTTGCTATGCCAAATTTGAATGGCATTGAAGCGACACGGCAAATTATCGCGGCGCAGCCGAAGGTGGCAATTGTGGTGCTCAGCATGCACTCCGACGAAAGCTACGTAATGCGGGCATTGAAGGCCGGGGCGCGCGGTTATTTATTGAAGGATTCCGCAGAAGCGGATCTGATTCAGGCGATTCGCACTGTGGTTTTGGGTAAATCGTTTTTCAGTCC
The DNA here is from genome assembly GCA_038220135.1 of Bryobacterales bacterium. Lineage (GTDB taxonomy): Bacteria > Acidobacteriota > Terriglobia > Bryobacterales > Bryobacteraceae > JANXSF01. The sequence goes on from JBBRJC010000014.1 coordinate 3,533, forward strand.
GGCGATTAGCAAGATGTTGCTGGAAGATTATGGGCGGCATTTACAGCAAAGAGGGATGGAGGATAGCTACGATCTGCTCACGCCGCGGGAACGTGAGATTTTGCAACTTGCGGCCGAGGGGAAATCGAATAAGGAAGTGGCGGCTCATCTGAACCTCAGTCTTTACACTGTGGAAACGCACCGCACTAATATGATGCAGAAGTTGAATCTGCACTCGATTCCGGAAATGATTCTTTACGCGGTACGCAAGGGAATTATCCGCTAATTAATTTTGACCCGCAAAGTCTTCCGTTCGCACACTACTTTAGTGGGGGATAGCTCAACTTGCATAGCGAGAGCCTTGCAGGGTTGAGCCATGATGCAATCGGGTGACAGACTGCCCCAGACAGCCATCGCCCGGTTGTATCAATCTTCCACTCTGCGAAGCAGGGCGAGTCCAACTAGTACCAGGCCAAAAGCTAGCAGCGTGAAAGTTGAGGGCTCTGGTGTGGAAATCGCACCCCAGATTGGGCCTGTTGTTCCGGTGTAGGTGGTCAACAAAGAGGATGCACCGGTGAGTGTGTTGAGTGACAAAATCTGCCGGCCAAGATCGGTAAATCCATATAGGGAACCTTCTGTTACACCAGCACCTGTAATGTTGTCAGCGCCGGTTAATCCGATGAGAGTTGCGGCACCTGTGGTTGTGTTCAATCGGTAAAGGCCAGAGCTGACGCTTGACGCCCCGGCGATTTCGAACACGTAGTAAAGCGTTGATCCATCACCTGCGAGTGCATTGCTGAAGACATCCGTCAATTGAATGGTGGGCAGTCCGGTGGCGCCGATGAAAGTGGCAAGTCCGGTGGTTGAACTGAGGCTATAGAGATTGTTGTCGAAATCAAGACCGAAGAGCAGACCTGGGGATAAGCTTGCGCCGATGGAAAGTAGCACGCCGGTTGATCCAATACTAGTTGTATTGCCATTGGTTGTGTTCACGTTATAGAGGCTTGATTCGTTGCTGATCAGATACGGTGATGCGGCGGTGGAGCTACCGAGGCCGACTCCGGTGGGTGAAGTAAAGCCAGCGAGGCTGAATGCCCCGGTGGACAGATTCAGATAGCCGAGTTCAAGATCGCCAGTGATCACGGTCATGGCAGCAGCCTGGGCTGTAACGGTGGCTGCAAGCAGCAGGGTTGGGAGCAGGAAAAGTTTGGAGAAGTTATACCGCATACACACCTAGAATCGTCTGAGGACGGTACTAGCTTTAGGCCTAATGAGAGTTTTAGTACTAGATATTTCGTAACAGTAACAAAGTACCAGTGAACAACGGTAGCCGGAAGCAAATTTGCTGTGGTAAACTAGGTTCTGTTGTCACCTCGCGCCCGTAGCTCAGCTGGATAGAGCGTTTGGCTACGAACCAAAAGGTCGCACGTTCGAATCGTGCCGGGCGCACCACTTTTCAGTGACTTACGCTGTGAAAATCTCCCGCAGCAGTCATTTCTGCCTCCAAGTTACCCATAGTTTCTGTCGATTCTGGCCACATATTGGCCACCGAGTATTAATCTGAGTGAATGTTACGGATTCCTCCTAGAGAAGAACGGCCCCTGGCAAGCACTATCTGTTAATGAGGCGTTCCATGTGGCTGAGAATTGAGATCTACAAGTGTACAGTGCTCACGGTGATCTTGATCTTAATCGCCTTCCTCACTTGGAAGGTTTACCATATCGGCGACTTGGATGTCCGAGTCGTTAACAGTGAGTATGATCCGGTTGTAGGTAAAGTTCTCAGTGACCACTTTGACCCAATCCAAGTGGAAATCGTTCATTAATGCCTTTTTGCAAGCCATTGCGAGCGGCAAGACCGACGGGGCGGCCTAATGATTTTTATCAGTGCGGGACTGACGGCATTTTGTTCGGTCTTTGGCTTTGGCACCTTCTATGGTTTGCCATTGCATATTCGATGGGTGATCTGGTCCACCTTCGCATAGTGGCACAACGTAATCTATGATCCAACCACCACAAGCGCCAGAAGTTAGATCTGTCTAAAGGGTAAGGATTCACTGCAGAAAGGCGTGTCTGACGCTCGTGCTCCGCTTTGGAACATTGGAAGCCTCAGCCTGTATCAGAGTTCAACAAAAAAAGAATGGAAAGTAGCCGCATGCATTGAATGATTGCACGTAGCTTGCCAATTGAGTAGTTTACTTAAGATGCCGGTTGTTCTAGGCGCACCCGGTAAAGAGTGCTTTCAGGATCCGGCAAGCTGGTTGAAGTTTTGAGAGGAGAGAAGCGCGACTGCTCGCACGCAAGGACTTCAGCCGTTCGTTTATGATGATGATGATGATGATAATTGAATCCATGTTGACGGGCCTTCAGTGGTACTTCTCGGGCGGCGCCAAATTTCGATGTGCCTGTTTTGGCCCCGCTATGCTGCGCTAGCTTGAGCTAAATGCCACCACAACCAGAACCTCGCGCTACACTGGGAAAAATGCTTAAGTGGCACCTATTTCTTCTTGCGGCGATAACCGCCTTTGGCCAAGGCTCTGATATTTCCGGATCTCGAATCCGGCCTCACGTCAAGTTTCTATCGAGCGACTTGCTGGAAGGGCGCGGCGTTGGTACTCGCGGTGGAGAACTGACCACCAACTACATTGCCTCCCAGTTTGAAGCTGCCGGGTTGAAGCCCGCCGGTGATAAGGGCACTTATTTCCAGCGGGTCTCCCTTGTGGGGGTTGATCCGCAGGCCAGTTCCACGCTTTCGGCGACAAAGGACGGACGGACCATCAAGTTCAACTGGCTGGAGAACTTTGTCGGCAATTCCGAACAGCAGCAACCAGCGTCGCCGTTCAATGCCGAAGCCATTTTTGTTGGACATGGCATTACCGCACCTGAATTCGGATGGTCGGATTACGACGGGATCGATGTCAAAGGCAAAGTAGTTGTACTTTTCACTAATGAACCACCGTCGACGGACGATAAGTTCTTCGATGGCAGGGCGCTCACTTATTACGGACGCTGGACTTATAAATACGAAGAAGCGACGCGGCGCGGGGCTATCGCCTGCATCATTCTGCACACTACGCCGACCGCCGGATACGGTTGGCCAGTTGTTCGCGGGTCCTGGGGAAAGGAGGATCCGCAAGTTAAGTTGAACCCGGGCGAACAGGCGATGGCGCTGGCGGGGTGGCTTACCGAGGAAAGCTCCAATCAACTGGTGGGCATGGCTGGCAAAAGCGTGGCGCAATTGCTGGAAGCGGCTAATACCAAGGGTTTCAAAGCATTTCCCTTGGGCTTGACGATCGCCGGCAATATTGAAGCGAAGATTCGCGCGATTGAAACGGCAAACGTTGCGGGAATCGTACAAGGCAGTGACGATGGCTTGGCAAAAGAGGCGATCATTATTTCTGCACATTGGGACCATTTGGGGATCAGCGTGCCCGTGAATGACGACAGCATTTATAACGGTGCGGTGGACAATGCCACCGGTTGTGCGATGTTGATTGAAATGGCGCGGGCGTGGGCGAGTCTTGGACGAAAGCCGAAGCGGTCGGCCCTGTTTATTGCATTGACGGCAGAGGAGAGTGGTTTACGGGGGTCTGCTTATTATGCAAAACACCCGTTGCTGCCGCCATCGAAGACATTGTTGAATCTGAATTTTGACAGCTTCTATCCCTTTGGGCGTGTAAAGGATGTGGTGGTTACGGGTGCTGAAAAGACGAAGTACTTCCCTCAAGTGGAAGAAGCGGCGCGTCGATTTTCGTTGAAGATCAAACCAGATCCTGAGCCGGAGCAAGGGCATTATTTCCGGTCGGATCACTTTTCCTTTAATAAAGCTGGGATTGCGGCATTCTCCATTAATATGGGGAACGATTATGCGGGCAAGCCAGCAGATTTCGGCTCAACAGTTTTTGTGCAATATAACGAAAAGAACTATCACAATCCGTCGGATGAATATAAGGACGATTGGGATTTTGCGGGAATGGAACAGATGGCGCGGTTTGGATTCACTATCGCTGTTAACGTTTCCAATCGCTAGAGAGAGTCGGAATCACGGCGCCAGTATTGCTGCCGTGATTTGGCCGTTGAGCCGTTCGGCAGGTTCCGTCTTATCACCACCTCCGAACCAAACGCGCACTTGACCGTTTTCGATTAACACTGTGGCGTCACAAATGACGTCCTTGTTCCAGGCTGATTCGCCAGAGAATGGAGCGGCATTCGATTTTTTCCAATGCACTCCGTCTTGGGAAATGGCTATGCCCATGCGACGATGCTCGGTTTTGTCGCGACCAGTGTACAACATGAAATAGTTGCCCCCTGAAACCCAGACAGCCGGTTCGCCGAGACCTTTTTCGTCAAAACTTCCGGCCTCGCCTAATTCCAGGAGCGGGTTGGAGCGCAGCTTTTTCCAGGATATGCCGTCATCAGATACGGCCACGCCGAGGCGTTGGCGCCGCGCGCGGTCCTGCCCCAAATAATAAAGATACAGTTTGCCGTTGAGGGTGATCACGTAGGGATCGGCTGCGCCCCGTTCATCCCAACTGCCTCTGGGGCCTACCGGCAAGACGGGCTGCGGAAGTTTCGTAAAACTGAGGCCATCTTTAGACCGGGCGAGGCCAATTTGTGGCGTACTGTTGCCTTGGTAGTAATAGAATATTTCGCCGTTCCATTGGATTGCAGAACCGTTGGCCGCAATGTAGTCACCTTCCCAAGTCTGGGGATCTGGGGAGAGGATCTTGCCCTTTTTTTGCCAGACTAGACCGTCGATAGAAGTTGCAAGGCCAGTGTGCCAGGTTTTGCCATCAAAGCCGGAGTAATAATTCCAGAGTTCAGAGCCATGGCGAATCACGGAAGGATTCAGGACGTCAATAGAATCGAACTGGCCGGCGGTGCCGCGAGAGATTATTGGAGGGGCCACATTCGTGAGTTTCCATGTGGGTTGAGCACCGCCGGAGAGAACAGGAAGAGTGAAATCGGCATAGGGGACACAACCGGCGAGTACCATTGCAGCCATGATTAGAAGGCGGAGTTTCATCCTAAAAACGGCAGATGAATGGACGACTTCGTCGCATCTACATGGTCGGTAAGCAGTTACAACCAAATCGGTTGTAACCTGCGTGGTTAACTGCGCGGCAGTTGAAAGTTTGAGCATCTTGAACAACTTATATGGTTCGCCGTTTGGCCGACTGCCGTTTTTAGTACGTATACACCTAGTGTAATGTCCGCGAAATAGATGGGCATACAAATCGCCCTGTCGAACACACCGAGACTGGTAATCAAGAGAACACCTTGCCGGCTCACGCGGACCGGCCTGTGACTCGATTGGCGGAACAAAAACCCATTCAGGGACATGGAGCCTCACACCGATTCGCATACCGTGTCCAATTATTTAATGGACACTACACTGGATTCTGCATGTTTCTGGCAGAATCTTCTTAACGACATGCGTTTCAGCCGATATCAGCGGGCCTCGGGAGGTATTTCGCACTAGGTTCCACTTTCGTGGTTTGGACCTGTTTGGTTCCGGCTTTGCCGAGTTAGTTTCATACCGGGATGCGAATGCGAACCGAAGAGCCGCGGCCAGGTTGGCTATCGAGCAGCATTTCACCACCGAGGCCACGCACGCGACGGCGAATAGAAACCGGCCCAAGGCGCAGCAGTTCCAACTCTTCCAAAGTATAGGTGCCCGCGAAGGCGAAGCCGGTGCCGTCGTCTTCGATCGATAGCTCTAAAAAGCCGCTATCCTTATCGACGGCAACGGTCACGCGGGAAGCTTTTGAATGTTTTTGGGTATTATGCAATGCTTCACGAACGATCTGCAGAATTTCCCGGGCTATGCCTGGCTCGGTTGTTCCATCGACATACGAGCCGACGAGCGTGGCGGAAACACCACTCTCCTTTTCAAAGCTATCCACCAGCTTCTTAATGGAGGGTGTTAAACCTGCCCCGTCAACTTCCACCGGACGCATACTGCGAACCCAACTGCGCAATTCCACCGACTGGCTTTTCGTTAATTCCTGAAGCTGTTTCAACTCCTCGGTGGCCATACGCGGATCGCGCTCGAGCATTTTCCGGATCACTTCCAGGCGCATTTGAATGGCAACGAAGCTTTGCAGCGGACCATCGTGAAAATCAGCAGCAATCCGCTGGCGCTCGGCTTCGCGTGCATGTTCGGCTTCACCGCGATACATGTGCGCCTGGGTTGAGGCGGCCTTGAAACGGTCTTGCAGGAATTTCTTTTGGAGAGAAACGATGATCACTGCAGCGCCGGTGAGCAGCAATGTGGGTGATAAAACAACGTTTTTGGTCGGCCAAAGAAGTAGCAGAAACATTGCCGATATGGCTACAACAATGATCACTTCGCGGGAAGTGTGTTCGAGGGCAGCTGCAAGCAATACATAAAGATAAAACAGGCTGGTAAGACCCACCGAATAGTCGGCTTGCATGGTTGTGGCGCAAAGGATAAAGAACACCATGTCAACCAGTAAGCCGAGCTGGGGGAAGCCGAGTTGCTCCAAACTCTTATTAAAGATGGCAGCAACGGCGTAAACAAAATAAAGGACCCACAAGACTGTGAGTAGGCTGGAAAATTGAGCGGCTGCTAGAAAAGTAGTGGCGCAACAAAGCAGGGCAATCAGAACTCGGGATAAGGCAAGCCATAGCCGCCATTGGCTGAAAGGGGCGACTGCCAATAGACCCGGCTGTTTCGCACTTGTGCTCATAGTGTTTCTATCGGCTTATCGGCGATAGAGGTACAGTGTATGACTGCGGCCTTCGCCATCATCTTCAATATGTTGAGTTTTTTCTGGAGTCCAGCCGGAGATTTCAAAGTCGTGCGCAACGATGCGGGTTCCCTTCTTCAGTTGTTTTTCGAGCAGGGGCCGCACTTTGTCGTTCGAGACGGGTAAAAGGTAGACGGTGATGAGGTCGGCAGAAGAGTAATCCTGCACCATAATATCGCCGTGGATGATGTCGGCAAGCTTATCGAGTTTGAGACGCTTGATTCGCTCGGCGCTTTGGACGCATAGATCCTTATCAAATTCGACGCCGGTGGAGCGGGCTCCGAACTTTTCGGCGGCAATGATGACAATACGGCCATCGCCGCTGCCAAGGTCGTACATTTTCTCGCCCTTCTGAAGATTGCCCATTTGAAGCATTTTCGCCACAATCAATTCGGGCGTGGGGTAATACGGGGCGAGCTTTTCAACTTCTTTTTTGTTTTGGGCGCAAAGCATTAAGGCTGCGCCGGTAAACAGGACAAGTTTGGTGATGAACTTCATGCAGAGTCTCCTGCCAGTGCCTTTCATTTAGTCTTATTGTTCGAGATAAATTCGAACGCGGTTACTTTCGGCGCGTCCGGTTTCCAAGTACAGTTCTGCCGGCCCTGCATTCACAAGATCGGGCAGCCGAATTTCAATCAAGTAAAAACCGACAAAACTCGGGGCTAGTGTCGCCTTGGTAACCTCCAAAGGAACGCGGTCGAGGTAGACACGCACGGGGGAAACAACTTTGGGAGGACTATCAAGCGGGGCGGCCATACCGGCAGGCCAATCGGGGGTAACCCGGCCAAGCCCGGCGGCCAGAATTTGAATACGCGAACCAGCACGGGCAGGCTGCATCAGGTCAAGCAGCACGCCGTTATCGGCATTAAGAAGCATTGGGGTGCCATCGCGGTCGACAAAAATCGCAGGAGATGTGGGTTCCAGCGGCATGCCGAGATGCGTTCTACCACGGGCTGTATCAAGAATCAGTTGCACTGTATTGCCAGTCAACTCGAACGGCAATTGGATTTGCGATTCCAACGCCGACCGATCTAGAACTGGGCTTATTAGTGTCCCGGCGCGAGCTTGATCCACTTTGGCACCGAGGACACTGATCAAGGAACCAGGTGCTGCCGGCCTTACCGAGCCATCGGCGGCACTGACTACGCGGAGTTGACGTAGCCGATGCGGTGCCATGGTTGCAAAAGCGCCCCAACCTTCGACGGCAACAAAAAGCTGATTGCCTGCCGCGTCGAGTTTCAGATCACGAACCGAGTTGGCAGGAAGATTGCCGCCCAAGCGAGTCCATTCCTTGATAATGACGCCGGCTTCGGAACCGGCGAGGTCCGCATAACTGAAAAAGACACCAGCCTTTGTAGCGACGTAAACTGCACCCGAGGGCGCGTCGAGTGCGACTCCGCGAATTTCCGCAGTGTTCAGACTTCCGGTCATATCATCCCAGAACATTCCCGCAGTCCATGTTCGCCAAACGGCACCTTTCGATTGGCCCTCACGAGCGGAAAGAACGGCGATGGCACGGCGCGGCTCGCGAGGATCAATACGGATCGATTCAACGGCACCCGAACCTGTAGCTTGAGGCGGAAGCCAGTCCGCGCCCCTATTTTGAGAAACGAACAGGCGTCCGTCTTTAGTACCCGCATAGAAATACTCGCCGGAAACCAGAACGGCTGTGACCGGGGAGCGCAGGCTGGTTTCAGCCGCTCGCATTTGGGCAGCCTCTTCGAGGGCGGCAGTATCGTTCGAAATGCTGGGACGCCAGGAAACTTTTTCGCCCGGCCGCCACTCAACTGGCAGACCTCGGACTAAACCGTCGAGTTCAACCCGCAGGCCACTGACACCGGAAGGAGTGTTCAAAATGCGGCGCACTGAAAGGTTGGGCAAACCGGCATTCAGACTGAGCCAGCTTTTTCCACCATCTACGGAACGCCAGACACCGGTCTGCGTGCCGGCGACAATTTCATCTTCATCTTTAGGGGATACTGCGAGATCAAGAACTTCTCCGCCAAGAATAGAGCGTCCCTTATAAGATGTTACGTTTTCCCAGCCGTCTCCCCCACTTTCGCTGCGCCAGATGTGGGCTCCGGCGGCATATTTCTTTTGTGAGGAGGTGAAGCGGGCGCGGCTGAGGCGGGCACCATCGGGCAGGCGACGGGCAGGCGTATTCTCAGTGGGTGGCATCACCGAATGCGCGACGGGCAACCAGCCTTCCAGATCTTCCGTTGAAAAAATGGCACCGGACCCGGTACGGGCGAATATCTTGCCCCCTTCGGAATCGAACCAAACGCGATCAACGCTGCCGGAAGCTGGACCAGAAAGAGAGAAATCGATAGCCGAATTGCCAATACGTCGCCAGTCTGCGGTTTGGACTATTTGGGCAGAAAGCAGCCCGTGAGCCAGTACCAAATTGGTAACTGTGCCCAAAACGAGACGCGCTGTATACAATTGACCCATTCGTCCAACCACTATTCTAACCCTCTTATCGGCTGATCGGCTCGGAAACTGTTGATTCTGCATCGAAAGTTTCCATTTTCGTTTGCCTTGACAACGAAAGGTACAAGACTTGCTATGCAATTTAATGTACACTTAGCCTTCTGGCTATTGTTAGGATTGCCGATAAGTGAAGTAGTGGGCTCGAAGTCCGCTATGTCCATTTGTCTGCCATAATAGGGATGTTGACGAATTCCATGAGAACAGGGTTCCTCAAATTCGGATTAGTATTTTTGGCGCTAAGCGTAATGCTTCCAGCGGCCAAAGCCCAATCTCTGCCTACTGGCCCGTATGCGGAGAAGGCTGCGCAACTCAAAGAATTTCAAGGCAATATCTCTGTACTCAAGGACAATAATCCCTGGGCTCTGAATCTTGGAGACTGGGTGCAAGTGAAGCAAACAATTGTCACTGGCGCTGATGGCTATGGAAAATTCCAGGTAAGCGACGGATCTACGTTTGAGGTTTTCCCTAATTCTCGAGTGATATTCCGTCAGAATCCAAGTATGATGGATTTGCTGGATTTGATGTTGGGCCAAGTTAAGGTGCACATTCAGCGGAAGTTAGGTGGCGCACCGAATCCGAACAATGTCCGGACACCGACAGCGATCATTTCAGTGCGCGGTACTACATTTGAAGTGAAAGCTGAAGAAGATTTGACGAAGGTTGATGTCGAGGAAGGCCACGTTGTGGTCATACACCTTTTCCATCCGGGTTCCAAGGATCTTTATGACGGTGATACGGTCACTGTGTTTAAGAATCAGCCGTTGGCATTACGTAAAGTGGACAAAGGCAACGTGATTCAAAGAACAGCCGATGCCGCTGTCCGCGTGGGGACTGAAATTTACAGGCAAGTACCACGGGGACGCACTGGCGGCGGGACTACTGCACCTACCGGCACCGGTGGTTCGACAGGCGGCGGCCTGCCGACCGATAAAGGCGGCACTACTCCGCCACCTCCTCCGCCACCACCTCCACCGGGCGTTTAGCTGTCTTTGGTGATAGCACCCTTGCGTCGTAGCTGCACGGGCTGTATTCTTTCTTTTTCCATACTGCATTAACCTCAAAACTCCGCACATCGCTCAAATTGGGTTTGTTTTTCCATTGCGCCTGTTCGCATCCAGATCAAGTGAAACTTGCGTAGCGGGCGACACGGAAAGCTTTAGGGGCATAAGTATTCGGACCCTAGTATATGCCACACTGGAAAATGTATGACCAACAAGCGCCTCTGGATAGCACTTGCGTGCTATGCAGTCCTATCAATCACAGCCCTGTTTCTGCTTGAGGGGAAAACTCTGCAGGTAATTCTAGTGCTGATGGTAGGATTGGCGGCTAAAAGTTGGATAGCCACTCTCCACAATAAAGGGTAGGGTCACCCTCATTTGCGCAATCGCCCTAAGTGATTTCTTAGAACTCACGTAAGAGTTCCGCTCTACTGGAATTCGCCGTGGCGGATGTTACGATCATCCCAGGTAGTAAGTAGCTTCTCTCAATCAGTTACTTTGATCGTTTCAAAACGGGACGAGATTTCCAAATTGGGATAGCAAAACAGGATTTGACGTTTCAAATTGGAACGAGCAAACCAACAAACCTCGCGATGTAAATTGAGCCCGGAGCATATCGGGTTAGCTGCATAAACCGAATGATTTGAAGTAGTTGCATTACCGAATCGGGTTCCCGTGTGAGCCTGTGATGGGTCGAAGTGTGTCTGGTGGAATGGGTGGCTTACTACGTGCATTCTCTTACTGCATCCGGCACAAACCGGAAACGCTAAGCCTAACACCACCGCAAGTTTGAAAGAGGAAACGTAATAATGTCTGCAAGCAGTGTATCCACAGCAACGGTTCGCGCAAAAGTCTCCATCGGGGTAACCGAAGGAAACGTCACGGCGCGTCAAAAGGCCAAATCGGCTGAAATCGAAAAGAAGCGCCAGGACGAACGCATTGCCCGTCGCGACCAAATTGTATTGGAGCATCTGCCACTGGTGAAGGCAATTGCTTTGCGTGTTCACGAAAACTTGCCGGTACACGTTGACCTTGACGATCTTGTCCACGCTGGAATACTGGGGCTGTTTGATGCGGTTACCAAGTTCGATTGCGACAAGATGGTGACTTTTTCTAGCTACTCCAAGCATCGCATTAAGGGTGCAATTCTGGATAGCCTGCGACAGCTTGATTGGGCCTCGCGCGACTTGCGCCGCCGTCACAAGCAAGTGGAAGCAGCGACGCGGGAATTGACCTCAGAATTGCAGCGAACGCCTAGCGAGGCGGAATTGGCTGCAAAGTTGGGTGTGGATGTAGACAAGTGGCGCCAGATGGCGATCGACCTGCGCAATGTGGGTCTGGTATCGGCCTCGACACGCGCCAATGAAACGGAAGATCTGCCGGCACCGGAATTTCCAAGCAAGCCGGAAATGCAGCCAGACAATATGTGCGCTCATGAACAGATGCGCGACATGCTGGGCGTTGCGATGAAGACCCTGCCGGAACGCTATCAGAAAGTGGTCGCCCTTTATTACTCGAACGAGATGACGATGAAAGAGATTGGCACGGTACTTGGAATCAACGAAAGCCGCGTGTCACAAATCCATAAGACGGCTTTGGAAAAAATGTCAGTGGCATTACAGGAAGTTGGCATCACTTCTGCTTACGCATTTTAACCGGAGTTCCGAAGTTGCTTTGTGAGTTAAATTTCGGTGTCTCGGATGGATTTCCCACCCAGAGGTATTCGTAAGTGCCTTTGCGAAAAACGTCGGCAAGAGTGCCGATGCGACAGACACGGGTGTCCGCGCCACAGAGGACTACTCAGACTTGTTCAACTTCTGAATTAAGGTGAATCCCGAAGTTGTTCTGTGAGTTAAATTTCGGTGCCTCGGATGGATTTCCCACCCAGAGGTATTCGTAAGTGCCTTTGCGAAAAGCTTCGGCATGATTGCAGACGCCGCAGACTCGAGGGTCGCGCCACACTTGACTACTCAGACTTGTCCAACTTCTGAATTAAGGTGAATCCCGAAGTTGTTCTGTGAGTTAAATTTCGGTGCCTCGGATGGATTTCCCACCCAGAGGTATTCGTAAGTGCCTTTGCGAAAAACGTCGGCATGAGTGCCGACGCGGCATACAGGAGTGTCCGCGCCGCAGAGTACTAATCGACTTGTTCAACTTCGGAATTCAGGTCTAAGGCGAGGGCGCTCCGAGCGCCCCCGTTCAGTTATCGCTGGCTATTTGAATTCCAGGCGGTAGGGCATCAACCCTAACATGCCGCCCTTCAAAAATACTCTCGGGGAGATGCCGATTTCGGCTTCCAACTGCTTTTCAAATGGAATCTCCAGTGGTCCAGCGCCGCTAACACGAATCCACAGTTGAGTGCTTGCCTGCGAGGATTTACTTAGAAATTGCTCGAAAAAACTCTTCTTCGTTGGGAAAAGCACCAAGGCAACCTTTTCCCCGGCCCCAATCTTCGCCCGCTCTTTCACCAGTTCCAGACTACGATCCAGACCACCCAGTTCGTCGATCAAGCCGCGCGACTTT
>JBBRJC010000015.1:0-16206 GCA_038220135.1 Bryobacterales bacterium
AACGCGCGTTTCTTTACGTCGTGCGATGCGAAAGTCTGTTGATTCAGCAGAGCGTTTCGTTTGTTAGGGTATTAAGGTTCGTGTTTCCGGCCGATTGAACGGCGCCGAAATCGCGCGCAGTGAATGGTATTTGCACGGGCAGTTGCCATTGCACACCTTGCGCGCTGATATCGACTACGGATTTGCGCAGGCTTATACAACCTACGGTGTGATAGGTATTAAAACATGGGTTTACAAGGGAGAAGTTATCCCTGACGGACCGCGCCGCACTGGTGATCCAGAACCGCGCCGTCAACCGCGTCGCGAACAACGGGAACCACGTGGGGATCGTCGTGACGGTGGTCGTAGTGATAATCGCGGTGGAGACAACCGCGGTGGGGATCGTGGACACCAGGCTCCCGCAGTTTCGGCTCCTGTGCAGACTGCACCCAGTGATCAACCTAAAGTTACGGCAGCACCGGTCCCGGCAATCATGCCGCCTCTTGCTCAACCGCAACCGACCTGGAAACAGGAAGAGGCTCAAAAGCCCGCCGAGGGAGGCGAGACGCCACAAAGCTAGGTTCACTCTAGCGAGGGTTGGAACTGTCCAGCCCGTAGCGTTCTTCGCATAGGAGATTTTACGCCATGTTGATGCCTAAAAGAGTTAAGTTCCGTAAGGTGCAGCGCGGCCGCATGAAGGGCAAGGCCTGGCGCGGTTCGACGTTATCTTTCGGTGACTTTGGGTTGAAAGCCCTGGCTTGTGGTTGGGTTACTGCCCGTCAAATCGAGGCCGCCCGTATTGCGATGACTCGTCATATCAAGCGCGGTGGTAAAGTTTGGATCCGGTTGTTCCCCGATAAGCCGATCACCAAAAAGCCTGCTGAAACCCGTATGGGTAAGGGTAAAGGTGCTCCAGAAGAGTGGGTTTGTGTAGTCCGCCCTGGCAAGATACTTTTCGAGATGGAAGGCGTCACAAAAGAGATCGCAGCTGAGGCGATGCGTTTAGCCGAACAGAAGTTGCCGCTAGCCTGCAAAATGGTCACGCGGGAACAGAACGGCTAAGTTTTCAGTTTTAGTTTGACAGTTTAAGTAGTAGTTAAGGATTGATAGTCATGACAGCGGAAAAACTTCGCGAACAGGACACGGCGGCGCTGGAAGCAAATCTTGCCGACTGGTCCGAACAGATTCAACACCTGAAGTTTCGGTTGACAATGGGACAGACCGAAGGCATTAAAAAAGTGCGGGAACTGAAGAAGGACCGTGCTCGCGTTCTCACCATTCTCGGGCAAAGGAAGAAGCAATAATGGCAGAAGCGGCTCAGAAACCAAATAAGCAGGAAAAGGTTGGGGAAGTTGTCTCGACGCACATGGAAAAAACCATTGTCGTGCAGGTAACCCGCCGAGTACAGCACCCGCAATATCGCCGTGTTGTAGTACACCGCAAAAAGTTTTACGCTCACGACGAAACCAGTGTGGCGAAGACGGGTGACATTGTGCGTATCATTGAAAGCCGTCCGCTCAGCAAGTTGAAGCGTTGGACTTTGGCTGAAGTGGTACGTACGACAGCTACTGCGCAAGTTGTTGCGTAAGTTTGCAGTCTAGTTTTGATATTGAATTTTAGAATGATTGATTTAGCAAAGGAGCCACGGTCATGATTGGAATGAGAACAGTCCTCGAAGTGGCCGACAACAGCGGCGCCCGCAAGTTGAGTTGCATTTTGCCTCGCGGCGGTGATTTAGGTGCGCATGCTGGTCTCGGGGATATCATCACGGCGGCGGTCAAAGAAGCCTCGCCTGAGTCGAGTGTGAAGAAGGGTAAAGTGGTTCGTTGCGTTATCGTCCGGATGCGCAAGGAAACACGTCGCAAGGACGGCACTTATATTCGCTTTGACAACAATGCGGCAGTGCTGATCAACGAAGTGGGCGAGCCGGTTGGCACGCGCGTCTTCGGACCTGTTGCCCGTGAGTTGCGCGAAAAACGATATATGAAGATCGTTTCGCTTGCTCCGGAGGTAATTTAGTTATGGCAGCACCCAAGAAAGTAGAAGTAATGCCGATTCGTTTGCGCAAGAACGACACTGTTAAAGTAATCACCGGCAAGGACAAAGGTAAGACTGGCCGGGTTCTTGAAGTGGATCGTGAGCGTGGGCGTGTGCTGGTGGAAGGCGTGATGATTGTAAAGCGTCACACAAAAGCCAATCCGCAAAAGCAGATCAAGGGCGGAATTGCTGAGAAGGAAGCGAGTATTCACGTATCGAACGTGATGATTGTCACCTCCGGCGGCGTTGCAACCCGGATCGGCACGAAGATGGAAGGCGAAGGTGCCAGCGCACGGCGAGTGCGCGTAGCCCGAAAAACGGGCGAAGTTCTCGACAAGAAATAGGTTAGCGAAATGCCTGCAAGGTTGAAAGAGCACTACTCAAATATCGTCCTCCCGGCCCTCACCAAGGAATTCGGGTACACCAACGTCATGGCCGTTCCGAAGATCGTCAAGATCTCGTTGAACATTGGTCTTGGCGAGGCGACACAGAATCCAAAGATGGTTGACGGGGCCGCCAATGAACTCGGCACGATAGCCGGTCAAAAGCCGGTTGTCACCAAGGCCAAGAAGTCTATCGCTGCATTTAAACTGCGCGAGGGCATGTCGATCGGCGCAATGGTTACGTTGCGTGGAGACCGCATGTTTGAATTCTTCGACCGTTTGGTCAACATCGCATTACCGCGTGTGCGTGACTTCCGCGGTTTACCCACCAAATCCTTTGATGGTCGGGGCAATTACACGCTGGGTATCAGAGACCAATTGATTTTCCCTGAAATCGATTACAACAAGGTTGACAAGATGAGGGGTATGAACATCTGCATCACTACTTCGGCTCAAACCGATGCTGAAGCGTTGGCGTTGCTCAAGAACATGGGTATGCCCTTTACCAAGTAGAATAGTAGATGGCCCTCAAGGCGTAAGCCGCAATGACGAGGCCGGAATATTCAAACCGTAAAGTGTTCAGTGTTATTGAAGTGTTTAGGTTTTAGTTAAGTGTTTAAGGTAAGTTTAAGAGGATAGCGAATGGCAACTACCGCAAAGATCGCGAAGGACGTCAAACTCAAGGCGCTGAAAGACAAGGGCGTACCGAAGTTCGGCGTCCGTCACCGCAATCGTTGTTTCCGCTGCGGGCGTCCGCGTGGGTACATCAGAAAGTTCAATTTGTGCCGCATCTGCTTCCGTCAGTTGGCTTTATCCGGAGAAATTCCGGGTGTAACTAAGTCCAGCTGGTAGAAGAGGGTAGCGTACAAACGCTGAACCAGACCAACACCAAGTGTGTCGAACCTAGGTTCGAGACCACTTGATGAATTAGAATTAAAGGGCCAATGATGATTTTTCAGGCCATGAAAAGAGAGAGAGTATGACGAGCGATCCGATTTCCGACATGCTTACCCGGCTTCGCAATGCGATTGCTGCAAAGCACCCCAAGGTTGATGTTCCGGGTTCGAAGCTGAAGACTGAAATTGCCCGAATTCTCAAGGAAGAGGGCTACATTGCCAATTACAAGATTGCCGACGAAGGCGCAAAGCGTGTAATCAAGATTTACTTGAAATACACAGCGTCCAACGAAGCGGTGATCTCGCATATTCAACGTGTGTCCAAGCCAGGTTGCCGCGTTTACGTTGGCAGCAAGGAAATTCCGAAGGTTTTGGGTGGATTGGGTATTAACATTCTCACCACACCGCAAGGTGTGATGACCGGCAAGACCGCACGCAAGACTGGCGTCGGCGGGGAACTGCTCTGTCACGTTTGGTAATTGAACGTCTCTAGAGTTTCGTTTCTGATTTAATTTTTCGAGGGACAATGTCAAGAGTAGGGAAGAAACCGATTCCGCTGCCCGCCACGGTCAAGATCAAGATCGGCGAGCATTTGCAGGTAGAGGGCCCCAAGGGTAAGCTCACTGTACCGATTCCGAGTGGTGTGCGTATTGAACAGGACGGCAACACGTTGAACATTCTGCGCGACGGCGATCAATTCGCTGCGTTGCATGGACTGACTCGCGCGCTTGCTTCCAATGCTGTGATTGGGGTTTCGACGGGCTTCACCCGCGAACTCGACATCGTCGGCATCGGCTTTAAGTGTGAATCAAAGCATCCTCGGGTGTTGACGTTCACGTTGGGCTATTCGCACCCCATCGAATTTATGCTGGCTGAAGGCATTGAAGCGAGGATCGACAAGTTGACACACATCGTGTTGACCGGGTTCGACCGGCAGGTGCTGGGGCAAGCTGCTGCAAACATGCGCGCATTGCGTCCACCAGATCCGTACAAGAACAAGGGTGTTCGGTACACTGGCGAAGTACTTCGTAAGAAAGTCGGCAAGAGCGGCGCTACAGGTAAGAAGTAGGAAGCGGAGTTAGAATATGATCGGCATTATTAACAAGGATGAAGTTCGGCGGCGTATTCACACCCGCATCCGCAAGAAAGTCAGCGGTGATGCGCAGCGTCCGCGTCTGGCCGTTTTCCGTAGCCTGAAGCACCTATATGCACAAATCATTGATGATCGCACGGGCATGACTTTGGCCTCAGCATCATCCAATGAGAAGAGTGCAGGCGGGCCTTCAGGTGGAAACGTAGCCGGTGCCAAGCACATTGGTGAATTGGTTGCTCAACGTGCCATTGAAAAAGGCATTAAGAAAGTGGTTTTTGATCGCGGTGGATTTTTGTATCACGGCCGTATTAAGGCTTTGGCAGAAGCAGCCCGCGCAGCAGGATTGGAGTTCTAACGAATGCCAGCAACACCCGTAAAGCGTATCGATGCGTCACAACTGAGTTTGAAAGAACAGGTTGTCGCAATTAACCGTGTCACCAAGGTCGTCAAGGGCGGCAAAAACCTCAGCTTTTCAGCTTTGGTTGTCGTTGGAGATCCAGCCGCGAAAGTAGTTGGCTACGGCACAGGCAAGGCGAAGGAAGTTCCCTCAGCAATCAAGAAGGGAATCGAAGCTGCCAAAAAGAACCTGACGAAAGTGAATGTGCTTGATGGCACCATTCCTCATATCGTCAAGGGCGTGTTTGGAACTGGTATGGTATTGCTCAAGCCGGCCCCGGCTGGTACTGGTGTAATCGCCGGTGGTGCAGTTCGCGCAGTTATCACCGCCGTCGGCATCCCGAACGTTCTCACCAAGTCGCTCGGCTCCCGCAATCCGCACAATTCTGTCAAGGCAACGATCGATGGTTTGAAGCAGTTGCGTGATCGTCAAACGATTGCTGATTTGCGCGGCCTGGCCATCGACAAACTGTAATTTTAGGAAAAACAAAGCGTTATGTCGCAGAAAATGATCAAAATCAAGCTGACCAATAGCCCGATCTGCACGCCTTACAAGCACAAGCTGATCATCCGCTCTTTGGGTCTGAAGAAGATCAACCGCATAGTTGAGCGTCCTGACACGCCGTCCTTCCGCGGGATGGTTGCCAAGGTGCCGCACTTGCTCGCAATTGTTGACTAACCGCCGGAGAGACTTAGATGAATTTATCGAATATTCGGCCGCCTAAGGGCCAAAATCACAAAAAGCAACGCGTCGGCCAAGGTATGGGTACCGGTCGTGGTAAGTTTTCCGGTCGCGGCGCTAAGGGTGCGAAGTCGGTCAGCGGTTATTCGAAGATGCGTGGTTTTGAAGGCGGCCAGATGCCCCTCCACCGCCGTTTGCCGAAGCGCGGATTTACCAACATCTTTAAGAAGCATTTCGCTTTGGTGAATACTGGTACGCTGGAAGCGCTCGAAGGAACAACCTTTGATGCCGCTTCTTTGCTCGAACTAGGTGTCATCCATAAGCTGGGTGACGGCTTGAAAGTTCTGGCGTCCGGTGATTTGACCCGTGCGATCACCGTTACTGCTACTTTGTTCTCTGCGGCTGCTGCCGAAAAGATCAAGGCTCTTGGCGGAACCGTAAACGTCATTGAACCGAAAATACGCGTTTCCAATCGTAAGAAATAGGCGGAGAAGACATGAAGTTCTTTGAAGCAGTCGCGAACGCATTCCGAATTCCGGACCTCCGGAACCGTATTCTGTTCACTCTGGGACTGCTGGCGATTTACCGCCTGGGTGGCCATTTGCCAACCCCCGGTATTGATGCCAACCGGCTGGAAGAGTTTTTCCGCCAGAACCAGGGCACAGTTCTCGGGATGTTCGATTTATTTTCCGGCGGTATGTTCCGGCGCTTGACAATTTTTGCGCTGGGAATCATGCCGTATATTACCTCTTCGATCATCCTGCAGTTGATGACCCTGGTGGTGCCGACCCTTGAGAAGCTCTCGAAAGAAGGCGAATTGGGACGTCGTAAGATCACCCAATGGACCCGTTACCTGACGGTCGGTCTTGCCATCGTTCAGTCCACTACGATTGCTACAGCGTTGCAGGCTCAAGGTGATTTCGTGCTCAATCCGGGCATCGGCTTTATTATAATGACCGTGATCACGTTGACTACCGGCACCGCTTTTATCATGTGGCTTGGAGAGCAAATTTCCGAGCGGGGTATCGGCAACGGCATGTCGCTGATCATTTTCACAGGTATCGTTGTTGGTCTGCCTTCGGCGATGAACAACATTTATACCAACGTGTTCGTAACGCGAGAATGGAATCCTTTTCAGTTGATTATCATACTCGCAATTATGATTGGCGTGGTTGGCTTTATCGTTTTGGTGGAACGTGGTGAAAGACGGATCCCTGTTCAGTATGCACGCCGTGTAGTTGGGCGCCGCATGATGGGTGGTATGTCGACGCACCTTCCTCTGAAGGTAAACGCGGGCGGCGTTATCCCAGTGATTTTCGCTTCCAGTTTGCTGACCTTTCCGCAGACGGCGATGCAAGTGGCCTGGGTTCGCGACAACGCTTATCTGAGTGGCATGCTCAAGGCGATCAATCACTCTGAACCGCTTTACATTCTACTGTTTATCGCGCTCATTGTCTTCTTCTGCTTCTTCTATGTAAGCATTATTTTCAATCCGAACGAAGCTGCTGACAACATGCGCAAGTACGGCGGGTTCATTCCTGGCATCCGGCCTGGTAAGACAACGTCGGACTACATGAATAACATTTTGAAGAAGATCACAGTTGTTGGTGGTTTGTATCTATCGATTCTGTGCTTGTTGCCTGAAATCATGATTTCAGGTATAAAATTGCAGCATCTCCCGTTAATTGGGAACTGGATTGATGTACACTCTCCCCGCTTCATTCTTGATGGTCTTAATGTGAGTTTCTATTTTGGTGGTACTTCGTTGCTGATCGTAGTTGGTGTGGCGATGGATACCGTGAATCAGATTGAGGCGCAATTAATTATGCGCCATTACGATGGCTTTACGCCACGTGCGGGCCGCATTCGTGGTCGCCGCAGTGGAAGCTAGTTTGGAAATTCTGAACCGATGATTGTCCGTAAAAGTCCTTCCGAGTTGGAAAAGATGCGCAAGAGCGGTCTACTTGTTCATCAGATCCTCGGGAAGATGGCGGCGATGGCGGTTGAAGGAATTACCACCTACGAGCTTGAATTGGTTGCAGAGAAGATGATCCGTGATGCTGGTGCGAAACCAGCATTCAAAGGATACTATTCTGCCGCTGCCGGAAATCGTTATCCGTACGTGCTTTGTACTTCCGTGAATGAAGAAATCGTTCATGGAATGCCTTCACCAAAACGGATCTTGAAAAAGGGAGATATCGTCTCCATCGACACCGGCGTCCAGTTGGATGGTTACTTTGGAGATTCAGCAGTAACTGTGGCGATTGGGGAAATCTCTCCGACGTTGCAGAAACTGATGGAAGTCACAAAGGAATCGCTCGAACTTGCAATCGATAAGGTTCGCGTTGGCAATCGTTTGATGGATATTTGTGAGACGGTTCAGAAATATGTTGAATCGAATGGTTTTTCGATTGTACGGGAATTCGTTGGTCATGGTATTGGTACGGAATTGCATGAAGAACCGCAAGTTCCAAACTATGTTGACCGGCGTAATGAGAACCCCAGGTTGAAAGAAGGCATGGTTCTAGCGATCGAGCCGATGGTCAATGTTGGCAAGCCAGGGTCGAAAGTGCTGTCGGACAAGTGGACGGCGGTAGCCGTGGACGGCTCGGCATCGGCCCATTTTGAGCATTGTGTTGCAGTCACGGCCAACGGCCCGTGGGTTTTGACAAGGCCTTAAGGTGATTCGGGCAAGCAGTTTGCCGAATAAGGCGCTATAGTGGTATATGGCTGATTTGGTTGAGGCCACAGTTCTGGAGTTGATGCCCAACGGCATGGTGCGGTTGGAGTTGCTTTCCAGACAACAATTGCTCGCTCATCCAGCGGGTGTGCGGGAAAAGAATTTTGTGCGGCTGCGGCAAGGGGATCGTGTAGAGGTGGAAGTTTCGCCCTTCGATGCTACGCGCGGACGGATTACCAGTTTATTGAAAAAGTAGCCTGTTGCGAAATAGGCCGTCGAGGAAACCATGAAGGTTCGAGCAAGCGTTAAAACATTGTGTGATAAGTGCAAGATCGTCAACCGCGAGGGCGTGGTGCGAGTGATCTGCAAGACCAACCCGAAGCACAAGCAGCGTCAGGGTTAAGGTTTAAGGGATTCAGGAGCAATAAGAATGGCACGCATTGCAGGCGTCGATCTGCCCGCCAAAAAAAGAGCCGAAATTGGGCTCACCTATATCTACGGTATCGGCCGTACGCGTTCGAATTCCATTCTGCATCGTGCAGGTGTGAATAAGGACAAGCGTATTTCTGAGCTTTCCGAAGATGAAGTCAACAAGATTCGTACGTTGATTGAAAACGAGGGTGCCGTTGAAGGCGACCTGCGTAAAGAAGTTTCGATGAACATCAAACGTCTCATCGAAATGGGCTCTTACCGCGGATTGCGTCATCGCCGTTCGTTGCCAGTTCGTGGTCAGCGTTCGCATACCAATGCGAGAACCCGTAAGGGTCCGCGCCGCGGCACAGTCACCAACAAGAAAAAGGCTACGGCCAAGTAAGAGTTGCAGGCATAAATAATAATGGCTAAAGCACCAGCAAAAGCAGCGAATAAAGCGAATAAGAAGAGCTTCAAAAAGAAGGAAAAGAAGAACGTACCCTCAGGCGTGTGTCACGTACAGGCGACGTTCAACAACACCATCATCACCTTTGCCGATCCACTGGGTAATGTCCTGGCGTGGTCGAGCTCCGGTTCCCTCGGTTTCCGTGGTTCCCGCAAAGGTACGCCGTTCGCAGCACAGCAGGCATCATTGACCGCCGCCGGTAAGGCAAAGGAATCTGGTCTGCGTTCTGTGGAAGTTCGAGTTGCTGGACCTGGCGCAGGCCGTGAGTCCGCAATCCGCGCTTTGTCTACGGTGGGTATTGAAGTTCGCAGCATTAAAGACGTCACGCCGATTCCTCACAACGGTTGCCGTCCACCGAAAAAGCGCAGAGTCTGATCTGGCTCCCTGCCGCGAAGTTTGGGGCGAGGCCCACCGGCCTACGCCCCAACTTTGCATGTCAAAACCGCAGTTTGCCAAAACCCTTGCAAGTTGTTGTATAATTTAGGGTGCTATTACCGATTCGGTGATTCATCTGTCCAGTTGAGCAAACCCGTAGACTTCGGCTCAACTAATTGGTAAGCTTAGGCCCCAATTTAATGCGGGATATTTTAAGAAGCAGGATGACAGTACGCTAGTTGCGCGCCGTAAACTGCACCTTAGCTTTTAAATATAAGCCAAGGTCAAGGAGAATGAATGGCTCGATATAACGGACCCAAGTGCCGCCAGTGCAGGCGCGAGGGTATGAAACTCTTTCTCAAGGGTGAACGCTGCCACACTGACAAGTGTGCCATCGAAAAACGGAATTTCCCTCCCGGACAACATGGTAAGGATCGTAAGCCGAAGATTGTTGGTTACGGTTTGCAATTGCGTGAAAAGCAGAAGGCTCGCCGTTATTACGGTGTGCTCGAAGGTCAGTTCCGTAACCTGTTTGAAAAGGCTTCGAAGGCGAAGGGAGTTACAGGTGATGTAATGCTTGCGTTGCTCGAACGCCGCCTTGATAACGTCATTTACCGTATGGGTCTTGGTACCAGCCGTTCGGCAGCTCGTCAGATTGTTCGTCACGGCCACGTGAACGTAAATGGCAAGAAAGTCAACATCCCTTCTTACACAGTGAGGCCGGCTGACGTGGTGGAAATCCGCGAAAAGGCTAAAGAGAATGGAAATATTCTTATGGCTCGTGACGCCACCGCTCATCAACCTTCGCCGTCCTGGATGGAAGTTGACCGGGAAGCATTGCGGGCTCGCATTTTGGGTATTCCAAAGCGCGAAGAATTAGTGCAGATTCAGTTGAACGAACAGCTCATCGTCGAGCTTTACTCCAAGTAACGCGTCCCTGGCCATTGTGGCCGGTTGTGAGACTTGTGTTGCGCCGGTGGTTTGAAGTTGAGTTTCAGAGATTGGAACTTGTTAGGCCACCGAATCAGGAACCGTCGAAAGCCTGCTATAAGGAGAATGAATGTTCAAAGGTTTCCAAAAACCGAAGCGTTTGGTGGCAAACACCGAAACACTTACCGAGCGTTTTGGCGGATTTACCGCCCAGCCGTTTGAGCGCGGCTTCGGTACTACTATCGGCACCTCGTTGCGCCGTATTTTGCTTAGCTCGATTGAAGGCGCGGCCATCACGGCTGTGCGTATCGAGGGCGTCGCGCACGAATTCAGCCCGATCCCCGGCGTCGTAGAAGACGCGACGGATATTATCTTGAATCTGAAGCAGATTCCTTTCAAGATGATGACCGACACGATCCAGACCGTACGTCTGGTTGTCGATGGCGCGGGTGAAGTGTTGAGCGGTCAGATTGAGACCGGTCCCGATGTAGAAGTACTAGACCGTAATTTGCATATTGCCACACTCGGAGAGGGCGGCAAGCTCAACATCGAAATGCGCCTGAAGATCGGCCGTGGCTATGTTGCAGCCGACCGTAACTTCGATGAAGATTTGCCACTTGGCTACATCCCAATCGATTCGGTTCACTCCCCTGTCCGCAAAGTCAATTTTGCAGTGGAATCGGCTCGTCTCGGTCAGATGACCGATTACGACAAGCTCACCCTGGAAGTTTGGACCAACGGTGCGATTTCGCCGCAGGATTCAATCGGCCAGGCTTCCAAGCTGCTCAAAGATCACATGACCATCTTCATTAACTTTGAAGAAGTGGCTGAAGTGACCGAAGAGCCGGCGGAACGGGCAACGGGCCAAATGAACGAAGTGCTGAACCGCTCGGTGGAAGAGCTGGAGTTAAGCGTTCGTTCCTACAATTGCCTGAAAAACGCAAATATTCAAACGATCGGCGACCTGGTTCAGAAGACGGAAGCAGAAATGCTCCGCACCAAGAACTTTGGCCGCAAGTCGCTTAACGAAATCAAAGAAATTCTCGGTGGCCTGGCCCTGTCTTTCGGTATGAAGATGGATGCCTCGGGCCGTCTGGTGGCGCCTGCTGGTGGCCCCTCGCCAATGTCCATGGACGATGACATTGACGATGACGACGAGGAAATGGCCGAAGCCGAATAAGAAGGAATTTGACGTGGCCGCAATGGTGAGCCACGAGGTAATAAGATGAGACATAAGAGATCTGGATATAAGTTACAGCGCAATGCGAGCGCCCGTCGCTCCTTGCTGCGTGGATTGGTGACCTCCGTCATTGATCAGGAACGCATTGTTACAACTGTCACCAAGGCCAAGGCCGCAAAGCCTCTTGTTGACAAAATGATCACACTGGCAAAGAAGGGCGATCTGGCTTCTCGCCGTGCAGCTGCGGCTTTCCTGGCAACACCAGCATCGGTGCAGAAGTTGTTCGACAAGCTTGGTGGACGATTCGGTCAGCGCAATGGTGGCTACACTCGTATCGTGAAGCTGGCATGGCGTAAGGGTGATGGTGCCGATACTGCAATTCTTGAACTGGTTGGATCTGAACTGGTCAAGCGTGCTGCCGATCGCGCCAAACGCCGTGAAGATCGTCTCAAAGCGATGCGCGAAGGTCAGGAACCGGCCGAAGGCGACGCTCAGGCTTAACGGTTTTTACTGTTCGGTTTTTCAAACGGCGCAAGGGCTTTTCTGCTACTTGCGCCGTTTGTCTCTCAACTGCACATTACTCGTTTTCCTCGAATTATCATGCCCGACATCCAAGCTCAAGACGAACAGCCCATCGAAAAGAGAGCCACTCTCATCCTGGTGACCCGCGACCGGGCGGCTGAGATTGAGGCAGCGCTTGACGCAATCGAGCTGGCGGTGAATCGTGCGGAACTGGCCGTAATTGTGATGGATAACGGTTCAATTGACTCAACTGGCGCAATCAGTGACAAATTTGGGGAAACAATCACCTATTTGAAGCTTCCGAAGAATTTCGGTTGGGTTAAGGCTGTCAATATTGCAGTGCGCAGTGCCAAAACCGAATTGGTTTTTATTTTGGATCCGGCTGTTCAGTTGGCGCCGGATGCTGCTCGAAAGTTGATTGCAGCTCTGGATGAGAACAACGATGCCAGCGCCGCCGTGCCAGCCTTGACCACTGAATCGGGCGAAGCTGTTGCGATAGCCCGCGATTTGCCCGCGCCTGGGAACTTGACTCCCCCGATGCGCAAATTGGCCGCCGGCGAAACCACCGTACTCTTCCCTCCGTTCAAAGCGTTCCTGTTGCGCAAGACCTTCTTGAAGGGCATGAATTTCCTTGATGAACGCTTTGGCGACAGTTGGGCCGATGCTGAGATCTGCTTCCAGATCCGCAATGCCGGTAAAAAGATCCTGGTCGTCTCCGATGCCAAGGCCGTTCTGGGGGCCGGTGTGCCACCACCGGAACACGAAGAATTTGTAGAGGCTGATTACATGCAAGGTGCGGCGATCTACATCGGCAAGCATTGGGGCATGATGAACAGTATCGGGTATCGGGCAAGTTCAATCCTGGGCGCGCTGGTTACCTTTAAATTGGGGTTGTTTTTCAACCTGATCAACGGCCAGAAGATCGACGGCACCCACGCCTAGCTAGATCGCTACTCCTGTTTTCGTTAGTGTCGATTCCCAAAATTTTCAATTCAACCTGAATTCCGAAGTGCCGCTTCGGCACTCATGCCGAGGCTCTTTGCGAATAACCTTGGGTGCGAAATCCATTCCCGAGGAACCGCAATCCAATTTACAGGAGTAACTTCTGAATTCAGGTTCAAGCGTATTTTGCTGCTGTGACCGCAGCAAATGCATCTGGTGTGCCTGTTCTGGGGAACCTGTCGGGGAAAGCAAGGTAGGAAATGGTGGGCGCGCACGGATTCGAACCGCGGACCCCCTCGGTGTAAACGAGGTGCTCTAACCAGCTGAGCTACGCGCCCTCAACTCTTCTATTGTACCGTGCCAGGGCTCAATAGCCAAATCTAAACTCACCCCTTCTTGGTTTTAGGACTTCAGTTTTAGGACCATGTGTCCGGGGCATAGTCTGCTAAGAACTATGGGGAGTAAGAAATCTATTAGGGGTGCTTAAGAGCTTCCCTCATAGTGTAAGTCCATCATGCGGGGCAGAATAGTCTTAGGCATGAAAACTAAATACATTCTCACCATCGCGGTACTAGTGCTTGCGACAAATACATATGCCTCAACAATTACGTACGTTGGTGCCGATGCTACGCGAGGCGGAACGGTCAATCTATCCTGGATGGGTGTAGCTGGAAGCGATTACGCCGGATATATTGACATTACTGTTGATGGAACTTACAGCCGTTTTGCCTTCTGCGCCGATATCGGAACCAATATTTCCAACACGACCTACAACACGCTGATCAGAAGTCCGTCTACAATCACTAACGGTTTGCGTGCCGCCTGGCTAGTGGAAAATTATATGGCCAACGTGACCACGGTGACGGCCGGTGAAGCAATGCAGATTGCCATCTGGGACATTATTCACGATGGCGCCGATGGCTTTTCTGCAGGCAACTTGAGAAGCACCATTTCAACGGATGCTGCGGTTTTGACGGCTGCCAATCAATACTTGACATTGAGTTTTGGAAAGTCCAGCTACAATGCAATCATATACAACAATACGCAAGCTTCCAACGGTGTGGCTGCTCAAACACTGATCGGGAGGGTGCCCAATGATGGTGGCCCAGGCACTCCAGAGCCTGCCACGTTCCTTGTCACAGCCGCAGGCCTGATCCTGCTGGGCGCGTTCGGGCGGCGTAAGTTAAGCTAACTCGTTGCCAGCCGTTTTAGCGATTCTTCAAAAGGCGCGGTCGCTACACCCTTCTCCGTAATGATGCCGGTAACGTACCGATTCGGTGTTACGTCGAATGCCGGATTTTCCACTCCCACGCCCCTGGGCGCTACTTCAACGCCAAATACATGAGTAACTTCAGCGGCGCTCCGTTCCTCAATTGGAATTAAGTCACCCGTCGGTAAGGTAAGATCTAATGTGGAAATCGGTGCCGCTACATAGAACGGTACGCCGTTCTCTTTAGCAAGTACTGCCACTGAGTAAGTACCAATCTTATTGGCCACATCACCATTTGCAGCAATCCGGTCTGCCCCAACAACCACACACCCAATCCGTCCCGCCTTCATGAAGTGGCCCGCCATGTTATCGGTGATGAGAGTGGTTTTAATCCCATCCTCCATCAGTTCCCAGGCAGTAAGCCGTGCCCCTTGCAGGAATGGCCGCGTTTCATCGGCGAATACATCAATCTTTTTGCCTGCCTCTACCGCCGCACGAATCACGCCCAGTGCGGTGCCATATCCGGCAGTCGCCAATGCGCCGGCATTGCAATGCGTCAGCACCGTTTTCCCATCGACCACCAACGCCGCCCCATGTGCGCCGATCTGCTTACAAATGGCGATATCTTCGTGGTAAACGGTCACAGCTTCGACGATCAGCCGTGTCCGGATTTCCGCAATCGACTGGCCTTTGAGCGTCGCATACAGCCGCTTCATGCGGTCGATCGCCCAAAACAAATTGACGGCCGTGGGGCGCGTTCCCGCCAGCGTGTTGCAGATCACTTCAAATTGTTCATCAAGGCCCGCCTCTTCCGCATGCAACACTCCAATAGCTACGCCCATAGCAGCAGCCACGCCAATAGCCGGTGCGCCGCGAATGATCATTGATCGAATCGCTTCGGCGACTTCCAAATAATCCTTGCAAGTAACGAAAACCGTTTCGCGCGGCAACTTCGTCTGATCAATCATCACAACGCCCGCAGGCGTCCACTGAATCGTCTCTACCATGTTCGGGAAAGTTCCTTCTGATTCGCCAGGTAACCCAGCATGAATGTCATATTGTAGGCGGCATGCATGACGCTCGCCGTAATTGTAGATTGGGAAAAAACGCGCATCCAACCAAATGCCGCGCCCGCCAAGGTTAGCAGCAAAATGTGCTGCCAATGCCACTCGTATTGTGGGCCGTGCAGAAGCGCAAAGGGGAATGCGGTCAGAAAAATCCCCGCCCACACGCCGAACGAACGGGCGAACAACGGAAGAATAAAGCCGCGAAAAGCGAGCTCTTCGCACACCGGAAAAACTGTCGTGGCGCCCAGCCCAACCACAATCAAGCCCAGATCGGTGTTCAGCAATTCCTTCATTGGGTCGGTCATTTGAGGCGTGCGCAGCGCAATCCCTAAAGCAGAAAGTCCCACCGCCAGCATGATGCCAACCAGCACCGCTTTCCAATGCTGCACCGGGCCAACCGTCAAGCCAAGCCCCTCGCCCACCGGTTCGTCATAGCTCTTTTTAAGAACCATGTAAACTCCGGCGAACAGCACCGCATAAAGGATCGACTGACCAATGATCGCCTGAACCGGTTTAGGCGCAGACCCCATCATCCACACCGATGCCACCATAACTGCCACCGCAGGCAACAATATTCCGGCTGCAATCGCCAGATCGGTGTAGCCCCAGAATGGATTTTTTAGTCGCATGAACGCGCCCCTAGCCACCCTGTTCAATCAGCGCTGCAGCAAGCAAGGGAACCATTATCTCGTGATGGCCGGTTAACGAAAAGCCCTTCCCGCCGCTACCCGCATGTGGCCTGCTCACAACATTCGCTTGCGGCCGGTAATGCTGCAGGAAATCCATATTCACAGTGGTGAAGTTCTTCACTTCGTGCCCCAGGTTTCTCACGGATGAAACAGCCTTCAGGAACACTTCAGGCATCACCACCGCAGAGCCGACGTTCACATAAACGCCGCCATCATGCAGCTCTTTGACCATCGAACAAAACAGCTTGAAATCCGTAAATGTTCCCAG